>JAGRNJ010000089.1 GCA_020440825.1 Leptospiraceae bacterium
AAAATATAAAGGTGCCGCTCTGTTCGGCAGAGTCTTTGATAGAGTAAGGAGTATCGATCGAATCTGCTTCTGTTTTTAGGGTAAATGTACCATCTTTTTCAAATCTGAGAATAGAACCGTATTCAGCAAAAGATGCTCCGAGACAATCATCAGGACTCAGATACCAGGGTTGATGTGTCAACTTGTCAAGATCAGTCTTTGGTGAACAAAAAAAGGATACAAAAATGAGTATTGCGGTTACTGTATAACGGTGCATGCGAACAGAGTAACAGACCTTTCTGTTTTTGCAATCTATTTTCTGCGTTAATTTGGCCATCTTAAGCAGCACTAGAATGCTAAGAGAATTTTAGAAGCAATTACATAGTTTATGATATAAACGTCCCAGCGGCTATGAAACTTCGAGTCATCTAGATCTTCACGATTCGAATGCAGATCGAAATGAACCGACAGGTCGATCTTGCAATCAAATTTTATACTTTACATATTAATTGTACTATGTAAAATTGAGAATGGGTAATTTTGAACAATTTAGAAAAGATGAAAAATCGGGTTTTCATTCTGATTCCCAAAACCTCCAGAGAAAGGCAAAAATACAGCATAAACAAAATCACGAGGGGTTCAAACACCAGTTTGCAGCTTCTTCGAGTATATCGCTTCCGATTTGGAATGCCGCCAGATTCTTAGCTGTGCATCGAAAACTGCAGGCTCGTAACATAAAAATCAGTCGTACAGACTTATTGAAAGCTGTGATGAAAATCTACATCCCTAAAATGAAAAATGACAATCCGAATATGAATCGTCTTCGCAAAAAAAATGATTATCTTTGCAAATTTGTAAAAATTTCCACCTATGAGAGTCTTGACGACTGGGATTTTTTACAACTACATGCTCTTAATGTTAAAATCTGTCTATCCCATGCTTTCGATATTGCTTTGCGGTTTTTTTTGCGCCAGGTTGAAAAAAGAATAATGCTGCCGGTGACAGGGAAATTTCGAGCACGTTGGAACCAGGCAAAAGACAGCAATGTTTTCTTGCAGTCGATTCGTAATCGTACGGTTGGCCAGCTTTCCCGTCTTGGTAAATACCAGAAAATTTTAGCCGAGAATAGAAAAAGTAAGGTAAGGTTACAATTTTCGCTCTCCAGAGATCCAATTTGCCGTATTCCGCCGTTTAGACATCACGAGTATTCGACTTAAAACGACCTCTTCACTGACTTTGCCCTCATGTTGGTTGCCCAACGGGGGTCGACCAGGACCGGGCCGACTTAGTTCGGCCCGGTCTCGGTCGAGGGGGTAACGACCCCCTCTTTTTATTTCATTTACAGACCTGCCCACTGTAAAACCCTTGCCTGCGTTGTTAGGGGTGTCTTGCGGTTTTGGCAAAAGAAACCGGGAGACTGAGAAAATACCCTTTGAACCGGATCTTGTTAGCACAAGCGCAGGGAAATAACGAACTCAAACCTTCGGCAGCGTAATTTTGAATTTGGAGTTTATATGCAAAAATTACGAATTGGCCTGGAATGGTTTTTTAATCCCGATCATTTACCCTTTATTGTTGCCCGACAGAATGGCTACTTTGAACGTGCGGGTTTAGAGATAGATCTGGTTGAACCTTCTGATCATTATGAGGCGATTGCGCGCATTGAAAATGATGAATTGGATGCCGCAATTACCGAGCCAATACATCTGATTCAGGACAAATCTTCCGGTCATAACGTAGTAGGCTTTACCCGATTTTTACATACCGATGGCGGGGTGATGTACCTGAAGAACAGGGGCATCGGTACTCCAAAAGATATGAATGGCAAACGCCTGCAATACCCCGGAGCCCCTGCTCCGTTAGGTTTTGCGATTGCCCAGACCATGATGCGTCATGACGGAGCGCCCGATTCTGCTACAATTCTTCCTGTCGATAACAGTTTCTATCACACCAATGCCCTGGCAGAAGACAAAGCCGACATGGCAACCCTCGTCTTTTACAACTTTGAAGTCCTGGAAGCACGCAGTAGAAACTTAGAAGCTGATTTCTTCTCTCTCAAAGATTGGGGGGTTCCTGATTTTTGCCAACTGCATCTTTTTACGACCCAATCAAAGTGGGACAAGTACAAGAATCTCTGGCCTCTTTTGAATGCTGCTTTACGAGCGTCTATTTCTTTCATAAAGCAGAATCCTGAGCAGGCCAAGACCATCTGGGCGAATCATAATCAAAACCTCGAGGGCTTGAACCTTGAAATTTTCGAAGCCACGTCTTCCTGTTTTGTCTATGATTTTGGACTGTCAGATAAATATCTTAGCCGATTGGCAAAATGGTGTTATGACTACAAATTGATTGAACAAATCCCTGAACTCAGCAACCTTTTTATTGAATTTGAAGCCTAAACAGATTCAATTCTTTTTGACAGGCTGCGATGACTACACATTCTTTCCTATGATTATTGTTACCGGCGGGGCTGGGTTTATTGGTAGTGCATTTGTTCACAAATTGAATCAAGAGGGCTACCGCGATATCATTATTGTAGATCATATTTCTGAAAGTGCAAAGTGGAAGAACCTGGTTCCTCTCAAATATCGTGAATTCTATCATAAAGACATGTTCCTCGATATTCTTATGGCAGAAGAGCTGCCTGCAGAGATCGATGCGATTGTACACATGGGAGCCTGTTCTTCTACCACAGAGAAAGACGGTGATTATCTTTTTGAAAATAATTACCGTTATACGCAGATTCTCGCTGAATTTGCCCTTGAAAATGATATACGGTTTGTATATGCCTCAAGCGCAGCAACCTATGGGGATGGCAAACGCGGGTTCAGTGATGACCACTCTAAAATAGACTCTTTGCGTCCCATAAACATGTATGGCTATTCAAAACAGTATTTTGACCAATGGGCTTTACAAAGGGAAATCTTAAATCGCATCGCCGGTATCAAGTTCTTTAATGTCTATGGTCCGAATGAATATTATAAAAATGACATGTCGAGTGTTATCTACAAATCTGTTCCCGTCATTCGAGCAGAAAAAAAAATCAAATTGTTCAAATCTTACCATCCTGACTATGGTGATGGTGAGCAAAAACGGGATTTTGTATATGTAAAAGATTGTGTTGATGTAATGTACTGGCTTATGCAGCATCCCGAGGCTAATGGTATTTTTAATCTTGGTACAGGACAGGCGCGTTCATGGAATGACCTTGCCACAGCTGTATTCGAGGCACTCGAAATTCCACTCAATATTGAATACATCGATATGCCAGAAGTTCTCAAAGGGGCTTACCAGTATTTTACACAAGCCGATATGACAAAACTACGGGCTGCAGGTTACAACAAGGTATTTACTTCTCTGCATGATGGCGCTATTGATTATGTAAGAAATTACCTTAATCCGTCTGAAGTAAACCTTGGCTTTTAATCTTAAAGATTACCGTCTTTTTATTTTTGACTGGGACGGAACTTTAGCAGATTCTGTTTCATCGATCGTTGAAAGCATGCAATTGGCAGGCAGTGAAATTGGTGAAACCATTTCTACTGCAGACGCACGTTACATTATCGGCATGGGTCTTGAGCCGGCAATTCATTACCTCTTACCACATTTAACGGATAAGAAAAAAATGCTCAAATTTATTGCTGTCTATAAAAGAGAATTTTTACATCGCCAGACGAATATTCGCTTTTATCCGTATGCAGAACAAACGATAGTTCAACTGCACTCAATGGGTAAAATTCTGGCGATTGCAACGGGAAAATCACGGGCCGGATTGACCTCTGCACTGGAACATATTCACGTTGGTAATTATTTTACCACAACCCGAACTGCAGATGAAACAGCGTCAAAGCCCGATCCCAAAATGCTGTTTGAAATTATGAATGAATGCAGTACATCGTGCCAGGAAACCATTATGATAGGTGATACAACCCATGATCTACTCATGGCTCGAAATGCGGGTATCGACTGTATTGGCATGACCCATGGCGCCCATTCTATTGAAGCCCTCACAGAATGTGAACCATTGCTTCTGCTCAATAATTTTTCAGAATTTCTTAAAATACTCTGAGTTCGATTCTGCTCTGATCGTCGCGGTGTTTTTGAGAACAGACACCGCATTCAAGAAGTGAAATCCAGAAAATTTAATTTATCCATTTGACATCGCATCTTGACATAGCCGCCTGCATTATGAGTGCAAAAAAATATGATCTGGTAGTTTACGGAGCCACTGGCTTTACCGGCAAACTGGTTGCCGAATATCTTGCCAAACGCAATATTCAAAACTGGGCAATGGCCGGCCGCAGCAACGAGAAGCTGAATATAGTCAAAAAAGAGCTGGGATTGGCCCCTGACTTCCCTCTCATAGAAGCAGATGCCTCAAATTTAGATTCCTTAAAAAATTTATGCTCCCAGACCAGGTGTGTAATTACTACTGTTGGTCCATATCAATTGTACGGCAATGAACTGGTTGCCACATGTGCACAGAGCGGCACTGACTATCTTGATTTATGTGGCGAACCCGCCTGGATGCGGCACATGATTGACGCTCATGAAGCAACTGCAAAAAAATCAGGAGCTCGCATAGTCTTCTCTGCGGGTTTTGACTCTATACCGTTTGACCTGGGGGTCTGGTACTTGCAAAATCAGGCCATACAAAAGTATGGCTCTCCGGCTCCTCGCGTCAAAGGGCGAGTAAGAAAAATGCAGGGCGGGGCCTCAGGTGGTACCATGGCCAGCATGAAGGCTACTCTCAAAGCCTCCATAAAAGATCTACAGATATTGAATCTTCTGAAAGATCCGTTTGCGTTAACACCGGGGTTTACCGGCCCGGAACAACCTGCCGGTCTCATGCCAGAATTTGATAAAGACGAAAATGTCTGGTCTGCCCCTTTTATCATGGCACCGATCAATACAAAGAATGTACACCGTACGAATTTTCTACTGGGACACCACTATGGTACAGATTTTGTGTATGATGAAATGATACTTACCACCCTGGGAGAAGCCGGTCGAGCTCTGGTCGATGCGGCAATGAAGGCAAACCCGTTTAATGGCAAAGGTCTCAAGCCGGGTGACGGTCCCTCAAAAGAAGAAAGGGAAAATGGTTTTTATGAAATTGTTTTTACCGGAACATATCCTGATGGCAAACAAATCAAAGCTGTAGTCAAGGGCGATCGCGACCCCGGCTATGGTTCAACCAGTAAGATGATTTCAGAAGCGGCCCTGGCCTTGCTCGAAACGGAATCTGCAGGCGGTATTTTTACACCCGGCGGATTACTGGCTCCCGTTTTAATTGAACGCTTGAAAAAATATGCGGGCTTAAGTTTTGAGTAATAGCTTGACTCATTCTTTCATGATTGATTCTTAACGATATGCTCAAAACAAGATCTGTCATAATCAGTGCTTCTGAAGACCGTTTCGAAAAACTGCTCGAACAGAGAATTAAAAGCAGTTCATCTGAAGAAAAAGAAAAAATCGACCAGCGAATCTGGGATCTCTTTGGTGAAGAATGGGCCATCATGTTCACAGATATGAGCGGATTTTCTCGTGGGGTCGCAAAATTTGGTATCATACATTTTTTACAGACGATCTATGAATCACAAAGAATTCTGGTGCCTGTTATTGACAAAAATGATGGTATTCTATTAAAAGTAGAAGGCGATAGTTTTATGGTCTTGTACCGCAATGTCAACAAAGCATTGAAGGCTGCTATTGAGATGCAACAGACGGTTAAGAAATACAACATAGTTACTCCCGATGAAGAAGACATACTTTTATGTATCGGTATTGGCTTTGGCAGAATGCTCAAAATTGGTGACACAAATGTTTTTGGTCCAGAGGTCAATGCAGCGAGCAAGCTGGGCGAAGATACTGCAAAGGCCTGGGAGATTATCGTTACCGGGAATGTTAAAGAAGCGGCCGAACTCGGCAATATTGAATTTATTAAAACCGATTCTGCTCCGCCCGGCGCGAAAGAAGCATATAAAGTTCAATACAGTTTTGAAAATGACTATTCAAAAGAAGACTTGAATAGTTGAATCAAACCGTTTTGAATTTCATTTAATTTCTATTGTATTTATTTTTAAGATGTTGATCAGTTCGGCTCTCAATTCCGTTTGATTAATTGGTTTCATTAAAAAGCCCTGCATCCCGACTTCAAAACAGGTGTTTTTTTCAGCTTCTAGTACACCGGCAGTCAATGCCAAAACCGGTGTATTGCGTATTCGCTTCGATCTACTTGCTTTAATTATTTTTGTTGCTTCAATTCCATTCATTTCTGGCATTTGAATATCCATAATGATTAAATCGATTTTCTGTTTTTGTATTTTTTGAACAACTTCTTTTCCATTTACGCAGGTAAATAAAACTGCTTTTGGCAGATATTTTTTAATAATTGTACAAATCAGAATTTGGTTCATCTGTTGATCTTCGGCTACCATAATTTTGAAAACTTTATCACTGATTGGTTTAAACAGATTACCTGATCTCTTACTGACCTTTATTCGGCCTGATTTCTGTGCAATATGCATTGACTCTAAAGACCTTAGGACAATACTTTTCTTAAGCGGCTTTAAGATCAGTACAGGATGAACTGGCAGATCATAATGCATAAGCAGTTTTTCAATGGATAATAAATCTTCATTCTTGTAAAGCAGCATTGTGTGCGTATCTGGCCTCACTTTCTTAAGTATTAAAAATATATCTTCTTCTTTCTCTTTCCTGTATTGAACGACAACCAAATCGTGGTCAGAAATATTTTTTTCTTTCTGAAGCAAGTTCTGTTCAGAAGATTCTATCGTAATCTTAGCTGCAGAACCCTCTAAACTTTCAGTTATAATTTTAACTGATGGCCGATCTAAATTCAATAATATAATTTTTTTGAAGACTGAATTTTTTTTATCTTCAAATTCTGCTTCCCAGAAATTTGTTTCTAACGAAAAATAAAATTCGGTTCGCTTACCGGGTTCACTTTTAAACTGAATTTTACTGCCCATTTTTTGAGCCAGTAAATTCGATATTGATAAGCCTAAGCCGGTACCTTTTTCTGTTTTATTCTTAGCGGGATCTCCCTGTATATAAGCATTGAATATTTCTGTAGATTCTTTTTTTGTAATTCCTGTCCCAGTGTCAAAAACAGTAATCTTGAATGCACCTGTATTCTGTGTAATTTTTCTGAATTTCACTCTTAACTCAATTTTTCCTTTTTCTGTAAATTTTACTGAATTTGCCATCAGATTCAGAATAATTTGTTTTAAGCGATTCGCGTCAATTTCTGCAAATCGGGGTAAAGCAGGGTCAAGTTTCAACTGGACTACCGTATCTTTCTTTATGGCTGCGATTTTGATGATTGAAATAATTTCTTCAAAGATGACATACAAATCTGCCTTTTCAGGATGAATTTCCAGTTTACCTGCCTCAATTTTTGAAAGATCAAGAATATCATTGATTATGCTCAGAAGCGAAATCGAAGAAGTTTGAATAGAATCTACCATTTTAGCTTCAGAGCTGCCAAGATCAGACTGAGCTAACAATTCAGAGAAACCAATTACACTGTTCAAGGGAGTACGAATTTCATGACTCATATTCGCTAAAAACTGGGTCTTTACATTTGCAGATTTTTCTGCTTTTTCTTTTGCCTCTTTATATTTGCCCAGGATTTCTTTCTCCTGTGTAATATCCTGAATGGTACCTACTATAATTCTATTTTCATGATCTTGGTACTCCATAAGAGCAGTTTGCAGACGCACCCATAAAAATATATTTTCATCAACCTGTATTCTTAACTCGCAAGATAAATCTGAACCTTTACTTTTTTTGCCAAGCATCGCTTGTTTCCACTTGGCAATATCTTTTTTATAAATTATTTGCTCAAAATCTTTGTTACTAATACTGCTTTTCTCAATTTTTAACAATGACTTTAAAGTCATTGAGATTTCAATTTGTCTGGTTTTCAAATTATATTCAAAACTGCCCATTTTCCCCACTGACTGGGCCAAAAGTAAAGACTGCTCACTCTTCTGTAGTAACTCTGTCTTTTTTTTAACGAGGTCTTCGAGGTTATTTTTATAGCTGTCTAATTCTAATTCGATTTTCTTGTTTTCAGTAATATTTGTAAATGTCAAGACCAGACCATCGATATGATGGTCTAACGTTCTATAAGGATATATTTGCAACCAATAATATTGACTGCCTAACTGAACTTCTTTTTGTTTCGGTACTAGAGTTTCTAAGACCCTCTGCAAATCATCTTGCAGAGCTTGATAATTAATTGGAATATTAAAATTAGAAAGAGGTCTACCCACATCGGTATCTACTAGGTCAATTATTTTAAATACTTCCGGGGTAAACCGCTTAATTCTTAACTCTCTATCTAAGAATATAGTTGCTATTCTGGTACTGGCTAGAAAGTTACTGAGGTCATCATTCAAACGAGCCAGATCATCTATTTTTGCTTTTAATTCACTGTTTGTTGTCGATAGTTCTTCATTAACCGATTGTAATTCTTCTCTCGAGGTTTCTAACTCTTCATTGCTGCTTTGTAATTCCTCATTACCAGACTGTACTTCTTCATTTACAGATTTAAGTTCTTCATTTGACTCTGCAAGTTCTTCAATGGAACTTTTTAGAAATTGTTCATTTTCAATTAATTTTCTTTGAAGGTCTCGAATAATCTCGTTTTCAGAGAATTGTGTATCATCATAATTTTTATTTGTTTCTACTTTAATATCTTCGAAGATAACAATATAGAATTCCTGACTAGTGTTTTGACTATCTAAAATATCTATTTTTAGATCAACAAAGAATTCATCGTGTTCTGAAATTTGAATTTTAAGATTATTGACTCTGACCGGTATTTTCTTCAATTTTACTGTGTGAAATGCATTCGACAGAGGTATCTTTATTTCTTTGCGGGCTACTTTTATTATATTGGTACTTACAATGCCCTTATTTATCTCCAGATACTTTCCTGTTTTGCCGGTTGCATAAACCATATTACCCAAACTGTCAATCACGACACTGGTAGGAGTCAGTTTATCTAAAAAATAATTCTGTGTAAGTTTTTCGATAGATGTTGTTTTTGTCATTTTCTTTATCTCTTTGCCATATCTTGATGAAGAATAATTGGTTGACCATAAATTATTTGATTCTGAAAAATTGCCACGCTTCAGAAAAAATTTATATTTTGAGTTTAATATTTGAAGATATTCAGTATTATTGTTCATTACTTCTGAACTTCCCAGAAAAAGCACTCCGTCTGCGGTCAATGAATAGGCAAATATTTCTATTGCTTTCATTTGAAGTTCTCGCTTAAAATAGATTAATACATTTCGGCAACTTACTAAATCTATATTCGAAAAAGGAGGTTCTTGTAAAAAATTATGTTTGGCAAAAACGATCATATCGCGCAGCTGCTTTTGTATTTGGTAACCATGATCATGTGGAATCAGATATGAAATGTATTTTTCGGGAATTGCCCCTATCACAGTAAAATCGAAAATACCTTTTCGAGCCTTAATAATTGCTTTCTCATTCAAATCAGTTGCAAATATCTGACAATTCAGCTTCAGGTTATGCGTCTCTGAATATTTTTGAACGATCATAGCCCAGGTATAGGCTTCTTCGCCTGTAGCACAACCGGCAACCCATATTCTCAAATTTCTTTTTTTCGCGCTTTTTAGAAGAAGGGGTAAAATATTCTTTTCAGCATAATCAAAAGCTGCGGGGTCTCTAAAAAAAGAGGTCACAACAATCAGCAGATCATTATAAAGCAGGTCGATCTCTGCTGCATTATTTTGAATAAAATTTTGATATTTTTCCAGTGACGTAATTTTATTTGCACGCATTCGGCGAGCTATTCTTCTCAAAATAGTTGCCGTTTTATAATTCTGGAAATCTTGAGAACTGTGCTGATAAACCGTTTGCAGAATTAGATCAAGAATCGAATTTTTAATCTCTGTTTTGTTAGAAGATTTATCTAAACTGAATTTTTTTTTGATAATCGCCCGTAGTTTATCGGGCATCAGTGCAATCGGCAGTACTGCTTCTACTTTTGTGTGCAGAATTGCACTTCTTGGCATATCATCAAAAGACGCAGTTTCCAGAGTTTGAACCAGTGTTGAACCAGAGAATTCCTGAATTGCTGAAAAACCACGGGTACCATCTGAGCCAGAACCTGACAATAGTATTGCTATTGCTTTTTCTTTACATTCTTTTGCAAATGATGTAAAAAATGTATCAATCGGTAAATGAAGTTTTTGATTCTCATCAACACTAATCAATTCCAGATATCCATTTTTTATTATAATGTCTGAAGTATAAGGAATTATATAGACGGTTCTTTTTTTTATCTGCAAATGAGCGGTAATTTCTACTACTTTTAACGCAGTATGTCTTTGAAGTATTTCTGTTAAATTGCTCTCAATTTTAGTATTGAGATGCTGAATAATAATGTACGAGGAATCTATCTCTTCTGGCAATATTTTCAGAAGTTCTGTGATAGCTTCTAACCCCCCGGCAGAGGCACCAATTGCGATGACAGGGAAATTCATATTGTAATTGCTACCTTTAATTTAATTTGAATGATTGTCTCTCTCTGACAACAGTGTCTCACATTGTACTAATATGTCTATTTCTTTTTCTCTTAATTACAATAAAGGTTTCTGGTTAATGCAGTTTCTACGTATTAGTGCGTATTTTATATTTTTATAAGCTGGTTCTTCGCGCAATAATTCTACACAGTTATTGTTATACTCTCAAATATCACATAGTTTTTTGAAAGATGCACAGAGCTTAGTTATCGGTAAGGTATCTTTTTTGAAAGTTTAGTCATACTTTCTACCATTGTAGTGCAGGTAACCATGTTTATGCCTTCCCTCAGGGTCTTTATGAGTCCAGTGTACTACTCCGCCTTTGGGGTTCCACTCATATTCACCGTAAAACTCAATTTCTGTATTTTCTTCAATATCATCGATACGGGGTGACACATCTATATTATGCGCAATCAGAATTGTGTGGTTACGACTCACACGCACAATAAATCTCTGATGCCTGCTGCCTATTGTGTCATCGGGCAATATTTTCTCTATCTGGCCAATTGCATGAATCTGTATATCTGATTCTTTTTCCATGAACGCTTTTCTTAGAATTGCTGCACCAGTTTCTCTGATCTCGAGTTTATACTCAACAGGGTAATTTGTTGAGGTATCTATACCGGGTGAACAATGTAACGTCCACGTTATGAGAAACAGTGACGAGAAGTACAGAAATCTTTTTAGAAGATGGTCTTTACACATAAGTTCAGAACTGTTTGAAGAGCAATATCAAATCTGGTACACATTAAGCTTAAGCCATATATATATTTTCTGCTCTAATCTGCATATTGAACCAGAGATTTCTTAAAAGCAAGATACTGATTTTTATATTTTTCATACGCAGATTCATTGTCATATTCTATGCCGATAATCGTCAGGGAAGTTCCTTCTTCATTTTCTGTCTGCTGGTATGCACGGGTATATCCGGTTTTAATGTTTTTATAAGAGAACCAGGTAATCTGATTACCACCATTTCTTTTCGATGTGCGGCTAATTTCCTTTTCTACCCCCGGTTTCAATTTTATATCGACCGGGTCTCCAGACCATTGCGGCGCAAAAATATAAAAGGCGACTTTTTGATCTGGCGAAATAAAGAAAGCAGAAATAACAGTGTCAGTACTACCGTTATTTAACGAAGGCTTAATCGTAAAATCAGAGGGAATCATGACATCGAACCACTCCCCCGAGTACTTGACAGTTTTTGCCTGTAGAACGGTTGAAAATATCAGTAAAAGTATCGCAGACGCGAGCATAATAGAATGGAAGCGCACGGCTAAAAAGCTC
>JAGRNJ010000008.1:0-62076 GCA_020440825.1 Leptospiraceae bacterium
CAAGATGGCCAATATAGATCGTAAAGACATCAGTGTGGTTGAATGCCATGATTGTTTCAGTTTTACTGAACTGATGAATATTGAAGATCTGGGATTTGTCGAGAAAGGTAAAGGCGGATGGTTTGCCGCAGATGGCAATACCCGGCTCGGTGGTAAATTACCGGTCAATACTTCGGGTGGTCTATGTTCTAAAGGCCATCCCATTGGGGCGACCGGTGTGGGCCAGATTGTAGAGATGGCCTGGCAGTTGCAAGACAAGTCAGATAAACGGCAGGTAGAAAATGCCAAATTTGCTCTTACTCATGTTCTAGGCGGGCCCGGTTCAGTGTCAACGGTACATATTTTAGGCCGTGGTGATATCTAAGGAGCATTAAATGTCGAATACAATACCTTCTATGAAATGTTCAGACTGCGGTACGGTGCATCCTACCGGTATTGCAATATGCCCGAATTGCGGCAGTGAAAAGATTGCCGAGCATGCAGGGGTTCCGCTCGGTGAGGTTTTTACTTTTTCAGTCAACACGTTTGTACCGGCCGGCAAATTCAAGACCCGTGCTCCCTATATTATCGCTGTTGTAAAAACCGATGAAAATATGTTCATGACGGCGGTCGTTGATTCGCCAGACCCCATGAACATCAAGATCGGTGATAAGGTGGTCTTTAAAGAGTATGAAGATGAACTTACCCCGGTGTTTACGTTAGCAGCTTCCTGATCATCGAAATCTAATTTGTCACCTCTAAAGAGGTAAGCCAGTTTTCGATAATTGTTTGAAAATTTTGTTTTACCGCTTTCTTCTCTCTCGCCCGGGTCTGTGATAAGACCAGCAATGCCTGATTGATCATACCCAGAAAAAGATTTGCCAAAGCTGTGGCTGAACCTGGCTTTAGGAGGTTCTCATCGATTGCTTTCTGTAACAGTTCTGTAAAGGGAGCAACCAGAAATTCTTCGTCCAGCTTCAGCAGCTGCTCAGTGCTTAAAACTGAGGGCGCATCTTTAATCCAGATCTGGATAAACATTTTGTCATCTGCCAATTCCAGAATTTCAGTCCATTCCCGTTTGAAGTCTGGCCAGCTCCATCTTCGAATCTCATTTGCAAATTGAAGATTGTCGATATGACAGATTTCTTCGAATATTTCCTGTTTGCTTTTGAAATGGTGATAGAGTGCCCCTCGCGTTACATTCACCTCGTTTAAGATATCATCGGTTGAGGTAAACCGATAACCTTTCTGCCCAAAAAGCAGCCTGGCTTTCTCGAGTATTGCCGTGCGTGTTTCGACACCCTGCTGAATTTTCAGATTAATTTTTTGTACCGCCTTCATGCAATTACTTTTCTGCTGCTCCCAGATACGTAAATTTTCGTAAAATTATTTCAAGCGGCCCCATTGCAAAGAAATGCAGCCATACCTTGCTGAATGCGAGATTGAAACTGTAAACCGGTACAACCCACAGAATGGCCAGCTCGAGGGGTAATCTGCCGTAAAGATTGTACCCCCAGCCATTGAAAATAAAAGAAAGCAGCATAGATTGCAATATATAGTTTGTGAGAGACATTTTTCCCGATTCAGACATAGCCGAGAGTATAGCCTTTACAGGTTTAAAACCTGAAGAACTCAATCGATACAGCCAGTATGCCCACAATATCGATAAAGCGACAGATCCTGGGGCAAGGGAAGCGTAGCTCAACATCGAAAGCCAGGGAGTCAGAGTTGTAATCTGACCGATTGCAAAAACGGTATTAAAAATCACAGCTGCGAGCATCGCCAGTTTGTTGTATTTCTTCACTGTATCAAAAAAACTCTGTGGATCATGCAACAGATTGCGGTTGCCACAATAGAGCCCGACAAAAAACATCATCATGGCAGAAGGCCAGTTGAAGGCGAGAATAAAGCCGAAAGTGAGGGGCAAATCGACGAACCTGCGATACGTGGCACTCAAAAAGTCGCCCCTGAAGTCTGCGAGAGATTGATTGGTCAGCTCAAGGGTCTGGGATAAGCCTTCATTGACACCAACCGACGAAAAATAACCGATTACACCATACAGAATTGCAGAGACAGCCCAAAGAATCGCTGCCGTAATGAACAGACGCCTTGCAGGCATCTCTCTAAGCATAAACAGAATCGATCCCATGATTGCATAAGAAACCAGAATATCGCCATAAAAAAAGAAAACGGCATGCAAGATACCCAGGACAAACAAACCGATGATGCGACGAAAGAATATATTTCGCGCAGGCAGACCTTTTCGTTGCAGGCTTTTCAGCAATATTGTAAAGCCATAACCAAAAACAAATGAAAATAACAGGAAGAATTTCCCGGTTATTAAAAATGAAATCAGGAATTTTGCAATGTAAGACCACTCTGTCTCATTGAGAGTTAAACCAAACGGCGGATCAGAGATCACGGGTAAATTGGATACCAGTATCCCGAATAATGCAAAACCTCGCAATAGATCGAGATATTCAATTCGATTTACAGTCATAATCACCTCTCAACATACATACAGATAGTATGTATGTTATAAAAAAATAATCTTTTCGTCAACTGCTTTTAGCGAAAATTATAACTTCCAATCAATTTACCAGTAAATAAATCATGTACCACAGAAAGTCTTGTAATTCTGCATTGTGTCACCGGGTTCCCGGGTAAATTCGAGGTGCTTGGGATTTGTCGCATACGGTTTGTCGAGTACCTGCAGCAGATGATTCACTTTCGAATAATCGGCTTTTTCATTCGCGGCTAAAAGAGCTTCTTCAACTCTTTGATTGCGGGGAATCACAAAAGGGTTAACGCTCTGCATCGATTGCATTGCAGCAGCTTGTGAAATGCTCAGTTGCTGCAAGCGGTTGTTCCAGTTCACCCGCCATTGTCTGAAATCATCGTTGTTAAAAAAATCGGGCTGTTCCATTGTTGAATCACAAAGTGCCCGAAAAGCATTTGTATAATCTGCCCGGCTATCAAACAGAATTTTTAGAAAATTCTGAATGATTTCTTTATTGTCGCCCGTCTTCATGTTCGGTTTATGAAGACCCAGTTTTTTGTTCATCTGAATATCGAGCTCTCTTTCAAAAAGTTCGGGAAACCTGGCCAGCGAAGCCCTGGCAATTTCTACACTGGCGTTCTGCTCTTCGTGAAACAGGGGCAGCAGGGTTTCAGCCAGGCGGGTCAGGTTCCAATGAGCAATGGCCGGCTGGTTACCAAAGGCATAGCGTCCATCCCGATCAATTGAGCTGAACACAGTAGAAGGGTCGTAAACATCCATAAACGCACAGGGGCCATAGTCGATCGTTTCACCGCTCAAGGCCATATTGTCAGTGTTCATAACCCCGTGAATAAACCCTACTGAAATCCATTGAGTAATCAGTTTTATCTGCCGTAGCATAACATTTTCAAAAAAAGCCACGTAAATATTTTCAGAATGTATGTCTTCTGCAAGCTGTCGGTAATGACGTTCTATAGTGTAGTCAGTCAGAATGCGGATGGCTTCTGGCTCAGGTAATCTGACCGCATACTCAAATGTTCCTACCCGAATATGGCTTGCCGCGACTCTGGTTAAGACAGCTCCCGGAAAAGTGTTTTCTCTGAAGACAGGCTCATTGGTGGCCACCACTGCAAGGCCGCGTGTTGTGGGAATTCCCAGCGCATGCATTGCTTCGCTGATAATGTATTCTCTGAGCATGGGACCCAACGCAGCCTTGCCATCCCCCCCTCTTGAATACGGAGTTCGTCCGCCCCCTTTTAATTGTATGTCATAGCGTTGTCCTGTATTGGCAATATGTTCTCCCAGCAAAATTGCTCTGCCGTCACCCAGCATGGTAAAGTGACCGAACTGGTGACCGGCATAAGCCTGGGCAATTGGTTTTGAATTGGTGAGAGATTCCCCGCTCGCCATAATCTGTGCCAGAATATGCTCGGGAATATCTTTTGTTTCAAGCTCTAATTGTGTGGCGAGCATCTTGTTGAACAATACAAGTTTGGGGTCTTCTACTTGAGCAGGTTTCACATGTGAATAGAAGTTTGCCGGTAACTCTGAATAAGAGTGTTCAAAATTAAAAAGCGGAGTGTTTTGGGTCTGTTGATGTAGTTGCTGGTCGGCTTGTTCCTTAGGCATTGAATAAAAGATACTGATTTTTATACTGAAAGCCCAATATTCAAGATTCCAGACCAATACGATTCAAGGCTGGGCCGGGGAACAGGCTTAAACAAACCTGTGGACGTTAACTAGATTCTGAAAAATAATTTATCTCGACGACCTAGAAATTCAAATTCAGCTTTTTGAGAAAACTGTTGAGAATTCCGCTCGTATAATTAAGACCCAGTAAAGGTACAGCCAGCAGAGGGCTCAAATGCTCATCGGGGTTCTCCCCATCTGCAATACGCTTGAGCTGCAAACTGTAATAGCCAATCTCAAGAATGCCCAAATTGTCAATCATTGGGATACCGGTTTTTACCGGCTTTAGATCACAGCGTGCATTTGGTTCAGACAGCAATCGTCTGCACAAATGCGGTTCCATAGCCAAAGGGCGGGCAATCCCTATCAGGTCAACTGCTCCTGAGTCGAGAGCAGAATTCATTGCCTGGCTAGATCTGAAACCGCCTGTCAGAAGCAGGGGCAGGTTAACTGAATTTCTGATTTTCTCAGCAAAAGGTAAAAAATAAGCTTCCCGTGCCCGGGTAGATTCTTTTACATCTTTGCCTGTCATTGAGGCTGCCTCATAGGTGCCGCCAGAAATTTCAACCATATCGATACCCGATTGTTCCAGAGCTTTTACCACAATAACTGAATCTTCTTCGCTGAAGCCTCCCGTTTGAAAATCTGCAGAATTAATTTTTATTCCAATCGGGAACTGGGCACCTACTTTGTTACGAATTGCTTTGACGATTTCCAGTACAAATCGCATACGGTTTTCGATACTGCCACCCCACTGATCCGGGCGCTGATTGGCGATAGGCGATAGAAACTGGCTTACCAGATAACCGTGCGCGCCATGAATTTGTACACCGTCAAACCCTGAAAGTTTGCAAAGTGCGGCAGTATTGGCAAAACGCTGAATAATATCTTTAATCTCATTTTCGCTCAGTGCCTGGGGAATACGAAATCCCATTGCTCCCATTTTTAACTGAACTGGTGAGGGGGCAAATGTTGTTTTAGAAATTGCAGCAGGAGCCTGTCTGCCGGGGTGATTGATTTGTGCCCAAATCTGGGAACCATGTGCCTTTGCCGCTTTTGTCCAGGCTTGAAAGTCTGCAATATGGGTATCGTCTTCCAGAACCACATTATCGGGTTCACCCAGTTCATTTTTATCAACCATGATATTACCGGTGATAATGAGCCCGATTTCACCTTCGCCCCAGATTTTATACAGATTCAACAGGCGGGAACCAGGACGATGATTATCTGCCATATTTTCACTCATGGCAGACTTCACCAGGCGGTTTTTAAGGGTTACCGAGCAGGGCAGGGTGATTGGTTTTGAAATTTTCATCGCTGACAATGAGAAACAAGCCGCCGGTGTAAATAAATTCCGGGGGCGGTAAAAAATAAATTTTTAAACTATTTAAAATGCCGGCCAAAGCTTAAACTTTGGCCGGCAGAAATGTTACTTCTGAAGCTTATTCAAAGTGCTCGAATTGCACTGGTAAGCTCTTCCCACAGCACGGTATTTGGTACCGCGTTTGTAGTTGTCTACTGAATCTAGTTTAGTGATGACCAGGGCGTTGCCATTGGCTTTGGCCACTTCTTCATCGAGTTTTTTGATCAGTTGTTTGCGCGGGTAGTTTTTGAAGTAGATGGTATCCAGTCGAATTTCAGCCAATGCTGTGCATTCCTGCTCAATAATTGTGCGGCGTAAAATGCTGTCGGCACTGTCTTTGGTAACCACAGTTACTGCTGAGAGTGACATCGTTGCAAATCCCATTGCCACTGCCGCTGCGATTGTTGTAAATTTTTTCATAGTATCCTCCGTAGTCTCTTTTTATTATCTGGTAGCGGGCTCCTTATTTTTCTTTAATGAGCCTCAGAATCTATTCAAAACTGAGTTCTCGTAGAAGCCCTCTTTCTGTATTGAGATTACGGCATTTTACGCAGATTGGGAATCCGCACAAACGTATAAGAATATCCGTATGTATACTGAATTTGTGAGTGATTTTGACGATTCGCGGGCAGATATCAGAAATTATACTTCTGTCAGTTGAATCACTTTGCGAATAAACATTGAGACTTCCATACCGGCTTCAAGAGGGCTGGTATGCCCGCCTGCAACCACGGTGAGGGGCAAGACAGGGGGAGCCTCGACGTAATCTTCTTCGCCTTTGAGGGCAAGGGCGGGCACCTTAAGATCACGAATCAAAGTCTCTGTATTCTCAGCCTGAATAATTACCGCCCGGTTAGTCTGGCGAATTTCAGAGTCGGTAAGTTTTTGAAAACAATTTGTAAACTCAACCAACAGGCCGGGGTTATGCTCAAGACTTGCTTTGGCAAATAAGGCTTGTGCCGCTTTTTGCATATAAAAGTTTCTGAACGGAATTGCCATACTCTGCAGACGAAATGCGATACGACGCAGCAGAGAGGGTGCCTTATAGGGCATGTTGCAAAAGCCGAGGGCAAGAAAAGATTTTGGCCGCATACTGGCAGCCTTAAGTAAGGTCATGCTTCCCCATGAGTGGCCAATGCCGATCACTTTCTCAATTTGAAAGAAATCCAGTATTTCGAGTAGCATAATGGCGCAATCTTCGAGAGTCCATTTCTTTTTTATGATGTATTTCGATTCGCCATGCATGGGCATGTCAATAGCGATAATGGTTACATCTTCCAGGCCATGTTCCTGAATATTCCACAGGTGGTGATCAAAGTAAACTCCGTGCAGCAGAACAACAGGAACGGTGTTCGGTACCAGTTTAATATACGTGGCGATCTGCCCAATAGAGGTGGGTACCAGGGTCAGATCATGCATTGTTTCTGGCCTTCTTGAAATAGAGCATCAGCAGCAATGAACCAGAAAAAAGCGTGAATAAAATAAAAACGAAGACAGACACTATTGTGCTTGTAAAGATACCGTCATAGTTCAAAGGCAATTTGAAAAAACCGGCTGAGAATTTTTCAAGGTACAGAAGCCGTAAAAAAACATACTGTACTGAACCATAAATTGGTGCAATACTAAAGACCAGGGCAAGCATTGTCTTGAACGATACTCCGAATTTTCGATGCCAGAAAGAATTCAAGATAAGCAGAACAGGAACCATGACAACAAAGGCTACCGGGTGTACATGCAAGTGAAACAGAAAAAGGCAAATCAGGTTCGAACCTATAAAACCGAGCAGAGTGATAAAATAGACCGGCATGGGAATATGCTGTAAAGAAGCCGCGGCTCGTCAATGAGAATCGTTGAGCATTAGTTTACTCGATTTTTTCGGGAACAGAGGCAAGAATCTGCTGGATGTCATCGGTATCAATGTTGTTAATCTCTGCAGTTTTGAGTAGCCACTTTTTCTCACGTGGATGCAGTTCTCCGTCGCTGACTGCAATAACTGCCGCTTTGCTCAAAAACTTAGCTGCACTTTCAGGATGAGAAAAAATCGGTGGCTCTTTCGGCAGATGCTTGTTGTTCAAGGCCCCTTCAATTGATTCGAGCAAAAAGCCCCTGGCAAAACCGGTTTCGGTTCCGAAGTCCAGAATATGGTTTTTCTGTTGTTCATGCAGATGACCATCGGCTGCCATGATTTGAATCAGGCCTCTTAGAAAGAGGCCCAGTTCCTGGTAGTCAGCCCCGGTATGTTTGATCGGTTTATTCAGCTTCACAGTAACAAGATACGCAAATTTTTTTCTATCGTGAGTCTCTGGCTGACAGGAAACAGTTTTTCCCGCGACATATTTCTGACGATAATTTTACTTTGCCCGGCTTTTTATCTCTTCGTAAGTTTCGGCAATCGACTCAGTAGGGTTGACCTTGCGCCAGATTTTCACAATCTTGCCTTCAGGGTCAATGAGAAATGAATCTCTGGATAATCCTTTGAATACTTTGTCTCCCCATTGCTGGTCACCATATACCCCAAGAGCAGTACTGAGCTCTTTGTCAACATCTGCCAACAGGGGAAAGTTCAACGAGTATTTGTTGATAAATGCATCATGGGAGGTGAGGTCATCGAGAGAAACCCCATACACTTTCGCGCCGAGGTCTGTAAAATCTTTCAAATGATCACGGTAAGCGCAGGCTTGCTTCGTGCAACCCGGAGTATCATCTTTGGGATAAAAATACAGCACCGTATAGTGCCCTTTGATGTCGCCAGGCAGGTTTACTTTGCCGCCGGCGCTTGAATCGAGAGATACAGATGGCAATACCTTGCCGGTTAATTCACTCATATTGTAATGTTAGTGTAATTTTCTTGCTTTGTCCAGTTTTTTTGGTACGCGGTCAGATGATTAAGGGGTGGGGGATGGCCCACCACTTCGAATTGCGGGATTGTTTAAAAATCAGAGTCGAGTTCTTTCATTACTTCTCTCAATAACGAGTAGAATTCATCCGCCGTGCCATCGATCATCCGCCGTACCCAAAACCCGCCCATCGTATGGCCTTCATAATAATTGAAGTGGGCTACTTCTTTGGGTTCATACGAAAGTGGCGCCATATTACCACCCAGATAGTTCCAGGGCTGGCATTGAAAAGTCTCACAGGAATCAGCATTTTCCATATAATTTTTATATGTCTCAACCATTATTTTTCTTTCGGGGTGGGCCAGAACAAAATGGTAGGCGAGGTAGGTCTGCCGGGCAAGATTTTGTAGATGAGCAGTGTATATCTCCCGGGCTGCAGTCTTAAATTTTGAGTGGCGAATAACTTCCATGAATTCTTTATGAAAAGCCCGTACAAATTTGGGATTATAATAACCGAAGTTGTTCTGTGAGTTGTAATCCAAATTACCATTTTTGTGAGGCCCCGAAACAAAAACTGGCATCGAGAACATTTTCTCAAGAAGTGAAATAGAGAAATATTTACGCAGAATAAAATACTTCGACCTCACTCCCAAATCGGGCAGATAACTGTGCATGTCTTCCCAGCTGCCCCGTGCGATTTCTTCATTGGCATCAGAGAAAAGAAACTCATACTGCGTAAAAGCTTCAGCTACCGTGGTCTTGAAATTGACTGACTCACCTGCGAATAACAGAGTCACTGACAGAAACAAGGCTGCACCGATTTGGCCTGGCCATTTTTGTTTTGTTAACATAAGCCAGCCAACATGCAGATTACATGTTTGCCAGTATTTTTCGAAGGGGAATATTTAAATTTGTCAGGGAGATGTAAGGTACAAAGTAAATTTTATCAGAAAGAGGTTTACACCCAATAGGCATGAAGTTTAGACCAAGAACAGAAACGGGCAGCAATAACCAGGATATCCAATCAGCACAGCGCGGTGCGTCGATATATAGGCGTACACGAACCGACAAGTAGGCCTAGCTTGCCCTTCAATTTTCTGGAGGGTCTAAATGAGAAAATTTCTAACCGCGCTATTGTGCGCATGTTTATTACAATCAGTTTTTGCGCAGCAGTATGTGCCATCATCGCAGGCAAGTTCACTCGAGCCTGAGCCCTTCTCGTGGCAAAACACAACTGCGGCTCGTTATAACCCGCTCGGGCTTTTTAATGAGACCCGTCTCAGCTACCGGCACTGGCTGTATGATGCCTCTCAGGAACCGATTCTAAAAGGCTCACACCTGGGGGCATCCGCGGTTCTCTTTACCTCACCGGCACTTGTTCAGGCCGGGGCAGACCTTGAGGCTGCACCATTAGCCATTTTGAACCTCACCGTGGGCTATCGGGCTGTGGGTTATTTTGGGGCGTTTGGCATGCAACAGGGCTATGGCTCTCCGGCCGCCGACTGGAGTGATAAACAGCGAAGCGATCAGTCTGGGCTTGCCCAAAGCTCGTTCGGTAACATGTTTACCGCAGGTGTCCAGACGCAAGTACGCTTCGGCAACATTGTGTTGCGTAATTTGATACGCGGCTTTTGGCAAAGGCAAAATCTCAATGTGCGTGCAGGAGAAAGTCAGGTGGCCGCGTTCTACGACCCGGTGCTCGACGTCTTGCAGCCCAATGGTGGGCTCTCAATTGTGAATGATGCTGATTTGCTCTGGCTTGCCAGTGACCACTGGACGGTAGGCATCCGCTATAACTTCTCGCGCGCCTATTATGACAATGGTATGCTCAGTGCAACTGAGCGGGCACTCGCTGATGAGAGCGCATTTCAGCAACGCATAGGCCCTCTTATCACCTACCGTCTCGAGCCTGACCCTGACCGCACTGCGCCGGCGCCCATGCTCATACTGTTGGTACAAGTACACCTCAACCACCGCTTCCGTACCGGCGGCATCAACGGCGATCCTTTCTCTGGCCAGGCGGTGAGCCAGGCAGTGCCATACGTGGCCCTTGCCTACCGCATGGCCGGCGATTTCTAGAGCATTGATTTAGCGGGGGTAATGACCCCCGCGCTCGCATTGAGCTGTCTCAAAAGATTCTACGTTTTCAATATAATCTTTGTATGTCCCAAGCATTAAGATTTTTATTTGGGGTGGGCCATTACAAAATGATATGCGAGGTAGGTCTGCCGGGCAAGATTTTTTAAGTGGGTATTATAGATTTTCACTGCCGCAGTTTTGACTTTTGACTGGCGCAGAATAAAATACTTTGATCTCACACCCATATTGTTCAAATAACTAGGCATGTCATCCCAGCTTCCGCGTGCGAATTCTTCATCGGCATCAGAGAAAAGAAATTGATATTCTGTTAAAGCTTGAGCTACTGTTGAGTCAAAAATAATCTTTTCACCAGCTACCAATAAAGTTAACGAAAGAAGAAGGCCCGTAACAATTCTACTTAGCCAATGCCATTTTAGTATTATTGACCAAACCATTATCTGGATTACAAACCTGTCAATGTTTCGAAATTGTATCGCTATCAATGGGGCCGCAATTACTATTGAAAAAAGAATTAATTTAAAAATCTGTAATGCGGCAGAGAATTACAAATAACTCTGCCGCCTCACATTCTGTTAATTTTTTCCGGTTAGATATGACTTAGACCGAATAAGTCTGTAAAAAATGTAAAAATGACTAATTACATTCACGATACCGATCGTTACAAACGCCCACCACATAGTACCCAAATCATAGTTGTAAAACTTTATGCCAAACACTTGAGGGAAGGCAACAACCAAATCGGTAAACCCATATATATTAAAAACCCAAACCAAGGGTATTGCATATCTCCATTTGTTTTTTAATGCAATACCTGTAACGATAGCCAGAATAGAAACACTATAATCCCACATACCGACAGTAAATGCCAAATCATCGGGAAAGGCATCATAGACTTGAGTGTCTACCATAAACACCATACCCAAATATCTTAAACTATGAATGAAAACTACTGGTAAAAGGGCATCATAGATGTCTAGTTTAGCCAGCCGGGGGGCCACCCACCATTTAAATGCCAGTGAACAAGCGATTAAACCTGCAGTTGCCTGCAAGTTTAAGATTAAAAAATTGTTCATAGAAATTCTCTCCGTTGTTTAATTAATTTTTATTCGAACGCTGAAACGCTTTAATTGAAAATACACTGGCAGTAAGTGCGACCGCTATTCGTATCCAATGAAAAAATACCCAGCCTTGCAGTTTACTTGTCGCTTCTGATGCACTGTATTTTAATTCCATAAAATTCAGGTTCATAGGCAAGTGATAAACAGCAGTTAAGATATTAATTAGCAGCAATGCCAGAAAGGCAAAGAGCCAGAAACGTCTTACTTCTTTGTTATCTTTGTTCAGAAAAACCAGCCATAGTGTTGCAATAAAAGCAGGCATTAATGTGGCTGCAGTGGGGCCAAGTAATAATGGAAAATCAATCTTAAAAGTTTCCATAAAAACAATGGGGTCCAGAGATTGCCAATGAATGGCATAGCTAAGGCCAATGTTGATCATATTGCCAGTAAAGGCGCCGGCTCCTAGAATTGCTATATACGGTAATATCTTTTTCATGTTATTTTTTCTCCGGAATAGGCTCTTTATTCAATTGCTTAAAAATAAATTCAGGAGCTAAGCGGCTCATAAATTTTAACTGTTTAGAAATTCCTGGAATTATTTCATCCTTCCCTTTCATATAATCTTTCCAGAATATGTTCGCCAGTTGTTCAGCAGGCATTGGCTTTAATTTTTGATCTTTTAAGTCTGCATCATGTGCTAATTTGGTATCTACTACCGGTGGTAAAAGTTCAACCACTCGAATGTTATGTAACTTAAGCTGCGGCCGAATCGCCTGAGTCCAAAAATGCAGGGCAGCTTTCGTTCCCGAGTACACAGGGGCTTGAGAGAATGTAACATATGCTAAGCCTGAAGAAACATTTATCAAAACTGCATTCTTACTTTTTTTGAGTTGTACCAAAAAATGGTGCAACATGCGTATCGGGGAATTGTAATTGATTTCGATTTCATTTAATTGTTCTTGTAGATCATTGTTTGCGGCCCCGGCATCCAATAAATTCATGATGCCGGCATTATTGATTAGCACATCAATGCCGCTAAAATCTTTTTCCAGATTTTCAGCTAGTTCTTTCACATCTTTGTCATTTGTTACATCACTTTGAAAAATATGTATCTGAGGAAGCTCGATCTTGACTTTTTCAAGTTTAGACAGGTTTCTGCCAGTAATAATCACGGTATTGTTATTCGCTAAAAATTTTTTCGCCAGTGCAAGACCAATTCCTGACCCGCCCCCAGTTATTAAAACAGTTTGTTTCTCTTTCATTATTTTTAATTCTCCTTCTAGTAAGTTTAAAGACTTCCTTCGTTTAACAGTTTCGTATGCATCCAAAACATGAGAGTCGTTGGTATCAATTCTATTGCTATGCCAAATATCATGAAGGGGGTTGGTGAATAATTTATGAGTGCTAAAGATCGAATAACCCCGCCAATAAATAAGGCGATCATTAGAAACCTGAACAAGGCAACTTCAGATGGATTAAGTGCCACATAAAAGAAAGCTAATGATGTAGAGGCCCATATCGATGCCACAAACCGATGATTATTATCTAGCACCGGAAGCGAAGTTGTAGCATCGTAAGAGGCAGTTATGCCCATGAAACCCGTTGCAAGCGCAATAACGCCATATAAGATTAAAAAAATTCGGATGAATAAAAGCATAATTATATTTCCTCTGATTTGTATGTTAAAAAGCAGTAAGCTGCAATCAAAATCGGTATTGCAAACGGGATATGCTGAAGCACATCGAGTGGCTTTGCATTCGGAACATAGATGCCCCAGGTAAGCATATCCACAGCTATAGCCAGTACTAATGTGGATATATGAAATATTCCAGCTAATCGAAATTGGCGATAACCAATAGCCAACATTACGAAAATCGGAGACAGAAGGTCACCAACAGCTTTGAAGATTGCTGTAATCTTAGAGAATCGAATGGCGGCATCTGTGTCTGGGGTAATCGAAAATGAACCTTGTGCAGCAGCCGGGTGTACCACCCAAAAAACAGCAATACCAATAAGCATTACTGCTGAGACTAAACTTGCCCAAACTCCTATTTTTATTCTACCGGGTAGATTTTTATCAAACGGGTTTTTTAATGTCATTATTTTACCTCTCTATTTACTTAAAACAATAGGATATTCATTGTGTGAACGCTTATGAAAAAAATATTATTTATTTTCCTGCAATTATTTTCTAATTAAAAATCCATTGTGCGCCTGTAGATGAATTGCAAAACTCCCACATTTTTTTTCTTAAAATGGGGTCGAGTGCCAATTTTTGGTTATAGGCAGGAATTACCTTCGGATTTCCTGTCATACCTGTAAGACCTCCTGGTCCAATAAAACTACCATTAGGAAGTGTTTCATCAACAATAGCGCGCAACGTAGAAAGCGCTCCTTGCTCAACGTCCATCATGAAACTGCCTCTTATGGCTCTAAATACCGATGCAAAAACACCTTTAGATGCATCAAACAAAGGAGTTGCGGTTAATCCAGGATGGGTAGTATGCACATGAATCTTATTTTCAAGCCCAGCAGTATTGATAATTTCACGCAGGCCATCTTTGAATTGAATTGCTGCTATTTTGGATAAGCCGTATACTTCCCAGGGATCATATTTCTTCAAAGCATTGAGATCATCCCAAACTTTTTTACTACGAACTGTGCTACTTGCAGAAGAGCTTGTGGAAATAACAACAGATTTTGAGGCAAGTTGAATTTTCGGCATGAGTTCTGCGGTAAGTAAGTGATGCCCCAATACATTGGTAGCCATTTGTAATTCAAATCTATCTACAGATTCCTTTCTCTCGGGCAATGCCATGATACCAGCATTTAAGATCAATCCATCTATTTGAGAAATAGTTGAATCTTTATTAATTTTTGCTGCAAATTCCTTGACCGAATTAAAAGAGGAGATATCTAATGGGAGATATTCAAGTAATCTCAAGTCATCAGAGGCAGTCTGAATATCTGCGATAGCTTTTTGAGCTTTTACAATGCTCCTATTTCCTGCGATGACTTTTGCACCCCTTTTAGCTAATTCATAAGCTATTACAGTTCCTATACCTGAACTGGTTCCCGTGATTACATAAGTTTTATTCAGTAAATTTGATGGTATATCTTTATTCGTCCAACTATTCATAAATCCTCTTTAATTAATTAGACAAGAGAATCTGGAATGTGTAAAGACTTTGAGGAAATTTTTTAGGTTAAATTCAAGCGGGTTTGCCAGTCAGCGCTGGCAAGTATATCTACTAGAAAATTTTTCTTATCAAAATGGGTTTTGAAACTGTGATTTTGGTGTAATTCAGCAGACTTGATTTCTGAATCATCGACCAGGAAATTAGCATCTGGTTCTAATTGCTCCCGAAAAGTTGAATATTCTTTTTTGTTAAAAAGTAAATTCTTGGCATCAATTATACCTTTTTCTGAAGCATAGGTTACTTTTTTATGACACCGACAGGGATTTGACTTATTTACCAGGCCGCATTTGTTTTGCATAAAACTGTATAAATCTTTTCGAGCTTTGCTAAGCTTCATGCGATAATTATCTTTACTGATTTCCATAATGTCAGAACCAACGTTATGGTCTGCCCCGAATACATCGCCAATAATATAAATCATTCGTTGTTCTTTTGTGAGGCACAGTAACATACCAGAAAGACACTGAAGCCTTACCTCTCGAATGGTTTCGGCTTGAATCAATTTTTCATCTTCAGTTAAATTTGTATCGGGTGCCTTATCCAGCAAAATGCCAAGTTCTTCAAAAGAGCTGGCGAATACATTAGAAGGCTTTGTTTGTTCATTCAAAAAATGATTTTTTACAATTCGATAAGCCCAGGTTTGAAACGAACTTTCTTGTTTAAAGGTTTTTAAATTTGAAACAATTTTAATTAAAGCATCTTGTGTAAGATCTTCAGCGTCAGAACTATTGCCTGTTAATTTCCAGGCGAAATTGTAAATGAAAGGTTGGTGACGTTCAACCAGTTTTGTTAAAGAATTTTTACTACCAGTCAAAACTTCTTGAATAAGCTTTTTATCTGATTCCTCAGAATCTAACTGTACTTTGAATGGGTTAATCTTTACCTGTGTTTCAGTTATTGCCATCATTACCCTGACATAAATTCCTTTATAGTTTATTCTGTTGAACTAAACCTTAAAAGGAATATAGTTGAATATAATCTTAGTTCTCATATCTTGACCAACATTTATTCAAATGGAAGGCCAAAATAGGAGCAATGATATTACTTATTTGAATGTAGGCCTATTTTATTGCCTTCGGTATCAATTATTTGGGCAAAAAAACCGAAATCACCAATATCTGTTTTAGGTATTAATAATTTGCCACCTGCTTTTTCAACTAATGCCAATTCTTTTGCGAGATCATCGCATGAAAAATAAATCGTTGTACCATCTTTACTCGGCTTTGTATTTGAGGATTGTACCAATGAGCCAGAAGAACCAATTTGGTCTGGTGCACCAAACATATACATCTTATTGTCTGGCATTTCTATATATTCTAACTTTAAATCGAAGACTGCTTTATAGAAGGTTTTTGCTCGTTCAAGATCTGTTGTGGCGATTTCAATCCATTGTACGGGGTTATTCATAGTAAATTTTCCTTATAATTTATTTTTAATTTAATATAATAGTCTCATTGACCAATAAAAACTAAAGAAATAGTTGCTACTGCTCAACGCAATACAAAGGTCTTTCACCGACACTGGTACAATCACTTTGTCCAACAAATATATGTCGCTGATCGTCATATCTTGCATCGCCTATATAACCGTTCCCGCCACCATTTTGAGTCCAGCCACTACAGTTGATAGCATTCCATCTCCAGCCTGAGTCCATGCCAGTCCAGGTACTACGTGCACTACCGTGCACAGAGTTTATCAAGCTTCCCGATGAAAAATCAAAAATACCTCTTGAATTGATTGTGTAAATAGGCGTTACGCCATCTGCTTTCACGTAGGTAATCGATGGCCGCAATACCCAGTCTCTATTTTCAAGAAGTCCACTGGTTTCGCAGTTACTGTTACTACAGGCAATTCGAGTAGATCCATCTGCCAGCATTGCCTTGTAAACTCCTGAACCAGGATAACCCGCATCAGTACCACAATTGGCATCAGCACCAGCTATCCCGCCCATATTACCAGTGTAAGTAGCAACAGTTAAATATAGTTTCTTATTCGGCTGATTGGTTAGTGCGACAATTTCATTGCCTGAAAGCACCCGGTTATAAATCGTCACCTCATCGATTCTGCCATGAAAATACGACGAACTTGCATCAATGCCAATGTACAAGTTTGCCGAGTTAATGTTCAAGTTATTTGCCGTACGTGAGTCAACTTTTACTCCGTTTAAGTACAGCATATTTACAGTACTACTATGCACAGAACAAATAAACTGCCAAGTCTGGGCCGGGTATTGCCGGTAGGGTGACAGTACTGCATCAAAACTGCCCCAAAAGCCTGCCGTAAGATTCAAGGTTCCGGTATTGCGCAAGGTCAAGACGTGCCCACCATTCGCGGTATTTGTACCATGATGAACAATGGAGTCATTCCCACTTGCCGGGTGTTGTTCAGAATAAAACCAGGCACACATCGTTCGGGGGTTGTTGCCTTGAGGTAGAATCGTGGCATTCGTTGTTGTCAATTTATGCTGCCCACCATCAAAAGAGACAGAAGCATTGGCCACGCCAAATTTATCGACGCTCCAAGTGTAATCTGAAGAAAGCGGATTCAAATCAGCCTCCCAGCCTGCAACACTGTTGATATCATGTGAAAAGTCATATCTTGCCACCAGCCCGTTAGGAATCTGGCTGGCTATTGAACGAATCTGAATATCACTTAACGCATTATTGTAGACCCGCACATCATCGATTGTTCCATCATAATGTTGTGAGGTACCGTATGCACTGCCAATAAAGAAATTTCCACTTCCGGTATCTAAACCCGACAATGTAGCTGTAGCCATTCTACTGCCATTAATATAAAGTTCGGTTAACTTAAGTGTATTCACACTAACACAAGCATGAGTCCAGGAATTTAATGGAGGTTTATATCCCGAGTTTATTTCAGTATCAAAAACATCGAGAACCACACTGATTTCTCCTGTTCCTGAGTTATTTCGCAAATACAGGTAAAATTGTTCATTCGTGGCAGCAGTTCCATAGCCACCAAGTGCTTTCCAGGCACCCGAAAGCGGGTAAGAATCTGGCTTAAACCAGACACACATGGTACGAGGATGCCCTCCTCTGGGGATACCGGAAGATGAGCTCGAAGCACTCAAATCCTGACCGGTACCTGAAAAATCATAGGCACCATTTGTATCTGCCTCTTTGCCAACGACCCCATTCGCCCCCCCGTTGTTCGTGAGAGAAATATTTAAGGGGCCACGGTCACCTAATGATGGTGCACTGCCATCCTCATTAAAGTTCCAATGACTCAAAAGGCCAATGGGCCCTTTGCTGTACCCCAGACTTACCGAGTTAGAAGCGGCATCATTGGCCAGTTCATGAATTTCACCCTCGTTCAAGACCCGATTATAAATGCGAAGATCGGCCAGGCCTCCCGTGAACCGATAAAGCAAATCTCTACGCTGGCCAATCCATAGCTCACCTGAACTCGAAGTATTCCAGTTTGTGAGCTTACTCTGACCCATGGCTTTACCGTTGATGTACAAAGTAGCAAAGTCCTGGGAATCATACGTGGTGCACAGGTGCGTCCATTTATCAACATCGAGGATAAAGGGTACCGCCAGGTTGCTGCCCCAGCCATAAACCGTAACGTAGCGCACATTATTAATATTCTGATACACCAATGCAAAGGTCTGGCCGGTGCCATGCACCCCGTATTGAAAAAAGACATCGTCCTGGTTGGTACCCGGCAGATTACCGGTCTTGGGTTTCACCCAGATACAGGCCGAACGGGGCGAGTTGCCCATTGGTAAGTTGGTGGAGGGATATACAATGCGGGAATTGCCATCCCAATAATAAGCAGAATTGTTAGCACCGTAACGATCAGTTTCTGTTAACGTAACTGATCCTGTTACCGTGCCGGTAACACTTGCTGCATTTTCACCCGAATATTCATTCAAGTTACTTGCCAGTGGCCAGTGACCAACTAAGCCATCATCAACAATTCTCATGATCGCCCCGCCGGTGGTGGCCACATAGAGACGGCGGCCATCGCTCACGATTCCGTGTGGGGAAGAAAACGATGCCTGTGCACCGGTCCCGGCGAGATCGGCAGCCGTTCCACTGCCTGCAATTGTCTGTACTCTGCCACAATCCCCATTCGGTAACAGTACAATTCGTCTGATTTTATGGCTATTGTACTCAGTGACATACAGGTCTTTTCCGTCGGTGGTAATTCCCCAGGGGCGGTTGAGTTCAGAACTTAAGCATGCGCCGTCAATAAAGCCATTTGACCCATTGCCGGCAAAAAATGTGCGTCCGCTTAAATCGGGATTATACCGTACTATTCTCGGGAAAAGACTGTTCACTAAATACAATGAATTGTTCAAGAAGATAAGTCCCCTGGGACCCTGTGAAGGTTCAGATTGCCAATGAGTAAGACTGCCATCCAACAGGCTTATGCGATTGAGCGTCTCTGCTGTCGGTGTAGAATCAACAAAATATAACACCTGATTAACCTGGTCTAAAGCAAGCGTCATTGGTGTTTTCGCACCATGTGTATAAACAGTTGTGACTTCATTTGTCGTAAGATCCATTTTGCGGATGGCTTTATTCACATTGTCGGCAATGTATAAACTTGAGCCATCTGACACCAAATCCATTGGTGCGTTAAAGCGGGCAGAGGTGCCGGTTGCGTCGATATTTCCGGGTGTGGTTACATCACCGGCCACGGGATTGTTAAAGTCATTGGTTGAGAAGATTGCATTATCCCGAATAAAATAAATCCCATTGTTGGTGTAAGCCATCCGCGCAAGCTTATTATCATTGTAATCATGTAAAATTGTAGCCTTGCCGCGATACAGGTGGTATTTCAAAGGTGATGCCTGGACTGTCTGGTGAGTACCGCCCACCATATAGCCATTCACGCATCGAATGGTTACAGTTATATTGCCATTTATGGTTAGCTGCTGCTTGCCAGAGACCGAACAAATTTGCCCATCGGGTTGGCTGGAAATTGAAATAGTAGCAGTCTGTCCAGAGGTATAAAGCTGGCTGAAGGTATGACTCGAGTTTGAACTGAAAGATTGAGAAGAGCCTCCCAAACTAACATTGAACGTGCCGCTCAAACCCGAGACACTGGCAGTTACTTGAAATGAATTAAATTTCTGAACATTATTTGCATCAGGATTACCGGCCAGATCAACTGCCTGTACATTATAATGGTAAGTTGTTGTATTTACATTTCGGCCGGTTAACACACATGTGATTTTTTGAGTGGTTGAATTGGTGGTACAGGTTGTCGCGGTATTTGTCTGCAGTATCGGGGTTTCAGTTGTATAATCATGTGTGCCCGGGAAGGCCGTCAAAGATTCATAAACTTTGTAAATAATACCACTGTTATCGATTGCTGCCGGCCAGGTGAGTTCAAAATTTGAGCCGTTGACCGTTAACGTTTCAAGCCCGGCAAAAGTGGGTACACTATTGTCAACATTTATGACAATTGCAGAACCGGCCACCAGGTCGGTTGTCGTCACAGTTTCCTGCACACAAATACGGATAGTCTTACTGCCGGCGCCACTAATGTAAGAATCTGTTGCCGAGTCTGTTCCCGTGGCTGCATGAATTGTATGATTGAGTGCATTGCCGCCAGTGAGTGTCCCGGTCGGGGTGGCCCAATCACCAGCTACAAGTGATGAGCATGTTGAGCCATCTTTTCGAATTATATATTTCCCATTCAGGGAACTGGTAAAATTGATAGTGCTTGAGTTAATCCGCCCTGTGCCTGTATTTTGTGTTATCGTATATGCGCTTATTGAATTGAGGGTGATCTCTGGTACCCGGCTGTCAATCGTATAGGTTTCGGTTTGCACGGCGGATTGCTGGTTTCCGGCCAGGTCAACCGCCAGCCACTTGAGGGTCGTCGTAGTCGGGTCAACCGTGTATGGGGTTGTCCAGGGGCCCGTGTATTCAAGGCCATTGGTAATTGTCGTGCCTGTAACGGTCGGGGTTGAGCCATCCACCGTATAGACAATCTTGCTGCAATTGGTGTCACTGCATTGCAGGGTGACCGTCTTTTGCGATTTGTAAATGCCCCCCGCCAGAGAGTTGGTAGCAATAAAGCTTGTCGGGTCGGTTAAATCTTTGGTGAGTGTAATTAGAGCGAACCCCTCTTTGTTATTATCTTCGTTTCGCACACATATACGAAATTCATAAGAGGTCTCTGCTGGTAAATCGGCAAGCGCAATCGTCGTTGTAATTTCTACATTTAGATCTAAATTTGTTCCAGACACATTGGTCGAGTTCGATAGAACTGAGCTATCCGCTGCTCTATTTCCATAATTACATGTCGTATCCCTGGTTACCCACCATTCATTGCCATTAGCTGAAGAAATTTCTTCTTCGTAATCATGCTGCCATTTAATGACAGCCGATTGCCCGGTAGTAAGATAGTAGCTGCTGACAGAATTGAGGCTGATCGCAACATTGGTACTGCCAATAATATTAATCGGATGCAAAGCATCATTATTAAGAGACTTGCCTGTGTAATCAACCGCAGTTGATGTAATGGTAATCGCCCCATTGCGTACCCCGTTCTGGTCAGACGTAAAGTATCGCCACTGGTTGCCGCTCAAATTCTGAGCAGAGGCAAACGATAGCTGGGTGTCTCCCACCCCGGATGTAAAACTGATAGCGTCGAGGTCATCCGCATTGCGTAGTTTCTCTGAGTAGGTAATATCTACCGCATACAGGGTACTGACCGTAGTGCCGACTGCAAGCCCTTCAAGAGCACTGGTCTGATGAATCTTGACATCGGTTATGGAAGGCGCGGTCACATCGCGCACAAAGCAGGTCGAAGCCGGGTTAAGACAGTTATTGTCTTGTGAGGGTTTTAACAGACTGCAAGAGGCGATAGACAGTGCCAAACCCACAATTGTCAGACCGATAAACGTAGTTTTTTTGCGGTTAAAAATGTTGCAAAAATTATAAAAATTATCTGTGTATGTGTCTGTATAACCGGTGAACAATTTCCCGTCCTCTTTGGCAGTTTTTCTGCCATTTCATGACAATTTAATCACATAAAGCAGTAAGTAAAGGGAAAAATCTTTAGCTAACCTCTGAAAAAGTCCCTCCATGCACTTTTTCAGAGGTAATTCCGCGCTAAACCCGCGGTGATGTATTTGTGTTTAAGGCAGATACCCTTCAGCTCCCGTTTGATTTTTCCCGAATTTGGGATTGAAAATATGCGAATTCTGAGGCCCACAATTATTTCCCTGTCGTCTTTTTTGAAATTGATAAAACTGTTGACTATTCACAGTTGGTATAATACTAATGGCAATGCAAGAATTACTTTCAAGAATTACCCGTAATTCAGATGTCTGTTTTGGTAAACCTGTCATTCGCAATATGCGATATCCAGTAGAAATGATTCTCGAACTGCTTTCCGGTGAAATGTCAGCCGAAAATATTTTGACTGACTATCCCGATCTTGAGGCTGATGATATAAAAGCTTGTATGGCATACGCTTCAGAAATGGTAAAAGTTAAGAGCATTCATAAAATACCGGCTGCGTGAATAAGTATATTATTGATGCAAATTTACCCAAAAACCTGACGATATGGTTATCGCGCAGGGGTTTTGATAGCTTGCATACTATAGACTTGCCCATGCAGAATCGAACCCCTGACAACGATATCATTGATTTGTCCCTTGAAGAAAAACGAATTGTCATAACAAAAGATGTCGATTTCGTGGAACGTTTTTTGGTTAAGAGAGTACCCTATAAACTACTACAGATCACTACCGGCAACCTATCCAATATAAAATTAATAGCTTTATTTGAAAAAGCATTTCCAATAATTGATGCGGAGTTTTCGAAAAACTTTTTTATTGAGCTTTCATTAAATGAAATAACAATACATACTTAAAAACCCGCGGTGATGTATTTGTGTTTAAGGCGGATACCCTGTACCTTCTGTTTGATTTTTCCCGGATTTGGGATTGAAAATATGCGAAAATTTATTTGCTAAAATGAATAACATGTATAAATTGTCTCTACTATGAGACAATACCCCCCCCCCGAAATTTATGCCAAGACCTTTGGTCATACCAAGATGAAATTATCTGTTTTTGTGTGCTTGACAACACTTGTGGTGATGATTCTGGCTTGTGCGAATGACGAAACCTCTACTGCATCTACGAGTTCATCTCAAATTACAGGGTGGGCTCGATCTACTGTATCAGGAAGTGCAAAATCCCAATTCAATTCTGTCGCTGTAGATAGTAATGGCAATATCTATGCTGCGGGCATACAGACTGGAACCAGTGCGTATTCTTATGCGGCAGGCGTTTCGGCCAGTTGTGGACACACAGGTGAAAACTCCTTACTTGTAAAATATAACTCGGGCGGTAGCGCCCAATGGGCGAAGTGTGTAACCGGCGGTGGTGGTGATTCCCAATTTAAGAGTGTGGCTACCGATAGCGCTGGCAATATCTATGCAGTGGGCTTGCAAACAGGCAATTCTGCATTCAATTATGGAAACTCAATCACTCTGTCTGGGGGTAGTGCTGATAATGCTGTGCTGGTTAAATTCAATACCAACGGAGATGCCCAGTTTGCCCGCCGTGCAAATGGTGCAAACAATGCCTCACAATTTGATGGCATTGTCATTGATTCTTCTGATAATATATTTGTAGCAGGCAACCAGACAGGCAATGGCAGTTTCGACTACGGTAATTCCCAGACAGCCAGCGGCAGTGCTTCGGGCAATTCAAATCCGGTTTTGGTGAAATATAATTCGTCAGGGGACGCTCAGTGGGTTAAAACCCGGGAATCTGGAAATAGTCAGGCGACTTTTGTTGATGTAGTTTCTGATAGCAGTGGCAATCTATATGTCGTTGGCCAGCAGAATGCTACTGTTTCTGGTGGCTATGGTAATTCTGTAACGACGACAGGCAGCGCACCGGTTAATTTACTGTTAGTCAAATATAATTCTGCGGGTACGGCACAATGGGCCCGCTCTTCGACTGCAGGAACAGATAACAGTTTTTTTGTTACCGTTGCTGTAGACAGTACTGGGGATGTTTATGTATCGGGCCTGCAATTAGGCACCGGTACTATGACCTACGCCAGTGGAATCACCACCACCGCTTTGTCAAATGATGGTACATCGGTTTTATTAAAATATAATTCTGTCGGTACAGCTCAATGGGCTCGCACTCCCTCTACTGGTAGTGCGGCCTCTGCTTTTGGTTCCCTGGCGGTTACTTCGAATAACCTTATCGGCGTAGTAGGCAATCAGACAGGCACAACCGCCTATAATTATGGCGATGGCTTTTCTTTAAGTGCAGTAAACTCTGGCACAAATGCCGTCTACCTGCAGTACAATGTTTCAGGAACAGTTCAATTAGCCCGCACTGTTGCTGTAGCGAGCGGGGCGACCTCATTTTCGTCGTTAGTTTTCAATAGCAGCAATCATGCCTTAATCGGCGGTACCCAGACAGGGAATGCTTCTGTCACTTGGGCAGGTGAAATAAAATCGACAGGCAGTGCCAGCGGCGTCGAAAATGCGGCTTTGTTAAGGTTTGAAAATTGAGGGTCGTATTGCTTTTTTGTTTTAATTCAGTCTAGTCTAATAAAATGAAATTCAGTTATCTGAAAATACCAACTGTTTTTTTGATCAATCTTTCTGTCTTTGGTCTCTATTCTCAAAAACAGGCTCCCGATCATGAATCGAGTCGAAAACAGTATCTCTCTGATCAGTTTAAATCATCCATTGAATCTCAGGATTATAGCAAAACCAAGACCAGTATTGATTTTAAAAATTACTTTTGTCAAAAGATTCGAACTGAATATAATATAATGACCGAGCAGTGTATTGATAAGAATAAGTTCGTTAGATACATCAAGTACTTTGAGAAAGATACTGTTGAAGAACATTTTTATTTTTATCATAGCAGTGGCAGATTTGTACAAAGGCTGGCTTTTGACGGAAAGCATCGTATCATGCTGGTTGTGAGCAAAAAATATTTTGAAAAATATACTGAGGTTATTCAGATTTTTTCTGCTACGATTTTGTCGAGAAAACAGAGTGGTAGTATATCGATTTCATATAAGCATAATACAGGTGAAACATTCTATCATGAAGAACTTGTTTTCGATAAAAGAAAATCTTATAAGTTATGGCAATTTGAATAATCATGAAAAAAACAATCATACTTACTGTCGGCTTAATATTCGCGCCACTGATTTTTTCAGCACAGAAAAACAAACTTTCCATTGAAGCAACTTATGCCCGAATTTTTGCAGATAACTCTAGGGACGATCAAGTTATTTATTTCGGTTCTCAAGGTACTGAGTATGGTAGTGCATATTCAGCTCTAACCGGTTATCATTTTATGCAGGGTTTTACAGCAATTGCAGGATACTCTTTTAACCGGTATGATGACCTTTCAGAAAATACAAGCTCAATAACAAAAAATTTACGAAAGCTAACATACCATCTGATTCAAACAGGTATCAGAAAAGATTTTGAATTTAATTTAGATTTAGCAATTCGTTTTTCAGCATTGTTTTTATATATGCCACCCCTGGAATATCGCTATGCCACAATCGATCGGAAATCAAGTTCGGCTATCAGTGAGACGGTTGAGTCTTACAATGAAACCATTGGGTTTAAGTTGGTGGCTGACCTGAAGTACTCTTTTTCAGAAAATCTGTATTTAACAGTTGGGGTATCGTTAGTACAGCTGGTCACTAATAATGAAAATCTGGAGATTAAAACAACTTTTGCCGGTAATACAACAACGAAACCTGTTATTGATCGGAATAATTTAACGATCGCCACGTCACCTTATCGATCACTTGATCTTTCAGACCTGAGAATCGAAGCAGGGATGGGCTATGAATTTGAGATTTAAACTAATCAAAGGAAAATGTAGTATATCATATAAAAATTGTAAGGCAATGATGATAATCGCTGTTTTATTGCTCGCCACCGCCCTAAACGCAAAAACCAACCGCTTTAGCAATGACGAATTCTTACTCGAGGTTCCTGTGCAATTTGCCAATGTAAGCGGGTACTCACCGCGGCCAGCTATAGGCGTAGGTCTGGAATGGTTTTGGACTATGAATCTATCTAGCCCCTACTATTTATATGTTGGTGATCATTATTTAAGAACTAGTACAAATTTAATTGGTATATTCATGTTAAAAGGATTCAGAAAAAAAGGTTTTGACTCAATCAGAAATCTCAGTGGCTCTGCGGTACCGCTTGGGTTTTTGTTCTTCCTGGGGGGCCTTGAAAGTTTTGGTTTTCATGGGCTCGTCGCCAAAAATCTTGATCTCTCTCTCGGGTTTAGCTTGTTCACCTTGCAGTACATTCAAAATACCGACGAACACATATATGTTCGAAACAGAGACACATTTAATGCAATGGGATTGCTGCGATTAAAACTTTCGTACTTTTTAACCCACCGTTGGTTTATCAGTGCCATGTATGAACCGGGGATACTCTACAATTCAGAAAAGACGGTCGCACATTTTTTAAATCTGAGTCTGTCGTACAGGTTTTACTAATTGGTTTTCAGAATATGTTCAGTCTCAAGATATTGATCATCTTTGTTATTCTAACCTTCTCGTTTGCAAACCCGGTATTTGCGAAAAAATATAAGCATTCGGGAATTTTCGAATATTCGATGCCAAATATTAACAGCTCACTCTTGGGTATATCAGGTGGATATACCTTTCAACACTATAAATTTTTATTCATTTCGAGCAGCGTCGGCGTCGGCTATCCATTTTTGGCGGTCATTTTTGGTGCTGGCGATCGAATAAAGCCGAACTTGTTTTATGCCGTCAATTTGGGGGTAGGGCCAAGTCTATACAAAAACATTAAATTGTCATTTCGATTTGAAAACGGGTTTTATTTTGTGCCCGACCAGGCTCGCAGCAATGAAATTGTATTTACACGCTTAAATTCATACATGGGTGGCATTACCTCTGCGCCGTGGTATTCAGGCTCTTATTTTCACTTTCATTGGGGAATTATTAATAACACCCGGGGTAAAAACACTGGGAACTTCATTGTAGGTTTCGGCTACAAATTCTGGTAATTCCTTTTCGATTGACATTCAGTTTAATTTTTCAGAGACTATTCTTGGTTGATATTTTCTTTTCGGGATCGAGAAACAAAGAATATTATGTTTGGCCGTGCAACTGATTTTGTAGCCAATACTATTCAGGATTAAAATGCCGTGCACCATGAATAATGCGTAAAATTGCAATGTTTGTATCATAAATTTCATAGATGATTCGATACGGATATTCGATAAGCTCTCTAATATTTTCTTTGTTGTACTCCGGAACAACTCGGCCAGCCATGGGGAATTCAATTACTTTCTCACCGCGCTCTAGGAGCTTTCTGACAATCATCTCGGCTAGCGTTGGTGATTCTAGTTTCAGATAATCTGCTATTTCATTAAGATCTGAAAGAGATTCAGACGACCACCTCAATGAAACCATTGATCAATACGCGATTTTATTTCTTCTGTTGAATAGGTACGACTTGCAGCCACTGAATTCCTACCCTCATCAATCAGTTTACGTACATACAACGCCTGCATTGCATCTTCAAGTGTTGCATCTTCGGGCAAAACATCTGCCAGTGCCCTGATTTCTTCTTTAACCGAGTTCATGAGTTAATATTACAGATCAACGCAATTGAGCAACAATATTTTCAGAGTACAACAGTCTAAATTATTAGACAAATGATTTATAAGAGCCAAAAGACAAATTCCTCAAAAAATTTCCCTGAACCCCATTTCAGCTTCGAGCTGGTAGGCAATATCGAGCAGGGTGGCTTCATCGCCGTGCGCTGCCATGAATTGCATGCCAATCGGTAATCCGTTGGCACAAGAGCCTAATGGTAGTGAAATTGCCGGTGAGCCGGAGGCATTGTTCAAAGGCGTGAACATGACATATTTGTCGAGTTTGGCAATCAGTTCTTCATAGCTCTGTTCCGGTTTTAAGTGTCCCAGTTTGGGAACCGAATGCCCCAAAACCGGGGTCAATACTGCATCATAAGGCTGCATCATCTTAGAGTACAATCCCTGTGACTGAAAAAGGCGAAACAAGGCAGCCGGGGTATCGAGCAGGTGACGCTTGTAGTGTTCGACCAGACCCTTGCTGAAAGGGTCTAAACGCTCATACTGAAAATCACTGCCCAGGATAAACTTACCGAAGATGCCCATCGAAAAGGCAAGCATAGACCAGTAGAGCATGAAATCACTGATAAAGCTCCGGGGAATCTTGAGTTCAACCGGTTCAACAAAATGTCCTAACTTTTCCAGAATTTGAGCAGTGTGTTGCATACTCTCCCGGGTTTCATCGCAGGTCTTATAGCCGGTAATAGAGTCATAGACCAGACCAATTTTGAGTTTTCGGGCGGATGGCCCTTCTACGAACCCGATCGGTTTTAATTTCGGGTTGGCCCAGCTGCGTTCCATGCCATAATGAAATGCGGCGGTGTCCCGCACACTGCGCGTCACGACCCCCTCACTGATAATATTCAACGGCATCATCTCTGCCGATTTGTTGTTTCGATGCCTGTCTCGTGTTGGCTTCAGGCCGACCAGACCACAGCATGAAGCAGGTATGCGAATTGATCCGCCGCCGTCATTGGCATGAGCAATGGGTACAACCCCGGCCGCAACTAATGCAGCCGACCCCCCCCGAGCTGCCACCGGCAGAGTATTCAGTATGCCACGGATTCAAAACCGGGTGGTCATCTTCAAATTCGGTAGAGGCATTAAAGCCAAATTCAGGCATCTGGCTTTTTCCAAGATAAATAAAACCCTGTTCGAGATACTGTGCAGTATATTTGCCATGCTCTTTTGCAGTATGGGGGGTAAATGCCCTGGAGCCGTTGCGGGTGGGAAAGCCTTCTAGATCAGCATTGTCTTTAATAAAGGTGGGTACCCCTGTAAAAGGGCCGCTTACGGCCTTCCCTGATTCTGCAGTCTTTACAGCTTCATCAAAAGCTTTGATTTCTATTGCATTGAGTTGTTCGCCTACACTGTTGGCGCGGGCGATTGCCGCTTGCGTGACCTCGAGTGGTGAGACCTCTTTTTTACGAATTCTCTCGGCAAGGGCTGTGGCATCATCTTTGCCTAGGGCGTCATTGGTAAAGGAGTGTAGGTTTTTCATTTTGTCGGCTCCAAGTCGGGTTAGTCAATCCCATTGTGAGAACATTGTTGTGTGGTCAAGTTGTCAAAGTGGCCAAATTTAGTCTGTCATAAGGCAGGTACGAATGCCGTCATACAAAACAATCTGCGAAAGGTTTCATGATAACGCAATAACTGAGCAAGCAATAACATTGAAACAGTTCGAAACTAAAATAATACTTGAATTTGAACAGATTTCTTTATTAATTGGTAGGATTAACTGTCACTGTCTTGGAACTTGAAAGTTATTTATTTTATAGAGCTTCAGTTTCGGGAAGCGAAATTATATATAGAAATAAAAGAGCGTAGTAAAACTGTGAAAAGAAAAAAAAGATACATGATTATTCTGATCGTTTTACTTACCACCCAGAACTGTGTGTGGATAAAACTGAAAACCGAACTGCAGACGGTCAGTTCACAATTGATTCACGAAAAAACCGAACAGATACAGAAGATTTCTTATGTAGCACTGAAAGAATGCCAGTCGGGATTTCCAACCTGCCGGCTTATCGTTGAGCAACATACATCCGCTGCGAAAGTGCTGGTAAAATCATTTCAGGAAACAGTTCGTTCTGTAAGGGAATTTCCCGAAAATTTTGAATACTATCATTTTCATATTGGCTGGTTGAAAGAGCGCACGGGCTGGCTCGGCTATACCGGACATATCGCCGCAGGAATTTTTTTGACATTGGGAACCAACCTGCTGGTGGCCAGTGCAGACTTTATGAGCCTGCCGTTTCGATTAATAGATACTGTTTCACAAAGAATTCGGGAAGAAAAAATTATTTTAGAAGAAACTATAACCCGCGCCCCTGTGAATGGCGGTCTGCTAAAGGTCGGTACACAGAACTTTGTTTTTGCCGGCAGCTCAACAAAAGTTCCCGCCAGGGTTCTGCAGGAATCCCCTGCATTGCCGGTGATTGAGTACTATACTTCGGGCAGTGCAAAACCTCTCAAGTTGACGTTGAAGTCAATTTGAGTCGAAAGCTTTTGACCGGGTTTCTGCTGAGATTTATAGGACACAAATAGTAAAATCTTTGACAGTCGTGCTGCAAATTGTATTTCGTCTTATGATCGGCAAAATTATGGCCTGGTTCAAATCTGAACCGAAATTGACCTTGTATAAAATTCTGATGTTATTGGCAGTTACTTCCAGTACGGTCGTTATCGGGGCAGAGATGCTCTCGTCAGACCGGGCGTATATCGGGCCTGAGCGGGCCATCACCAGTGAGGTAACCCCCGAGCAGGCAAATGCAGTACGCATCGCGAATCAGAATTTGAGAGAAAATCTACTGATTCAGGAACGTCTTGCGAAACCGGCCGGCGGGGCAAAGGCAATGCAGCGACCCGATGGCATCTGGTGCGCTAATTCTGAAACAAAATTTGAACTCAAGTCTTTAGATGATCTCTCGGGTATGGATAAAATACGTTACCGAGTAAACGATGGCTCTGAACGGGAATATTATGAACCGTTCCCGATCATGCAAGAGGGCCGGCATCAGATCATTTATTACGGCTATGACAATGCAGGTAATCGAGAGCTGCAGCAGGTGCTGCCAGTGCTGATTGACAATACCTCGCCTGAACTTGAAATCAATCCGGTTGGGCAGTTCAAGCATGTAGGCAATGAGTTATGGGCAAAGCCGGGCTTTACCATGTACTCAGACGGGCAAGATAAGTTGTGCGGGTTACAGGGCGTGTATTATAAATTAGATGAATCGCTCTGGCAAAAGGCCAGTGCATTAGGTCTTGTGTTCAACGATCCCGGTGTGTACAAACTGACAATTCTCGCCGATGATTATGCTGAAAACCGCACGGATGTTCGGGAATATACCATTAAAATCGACAATACCCGCCCAACAGTAACCACTGCAGTAGTACCGGCCCCCCGCCAGGAAGGCGATGAAATTATTTTTAAGCCGGGCTCCCGCATTTATGTACATCCGCATGATGATACAACAGAAGTAGAGAGAATTTTATACCGTACCAGTCCCGATGGGGAGTGGCTGGTGTTGAGCGGAGACAGTTATCTGCTGCCGGCCGATCACGAAGATGTTTACTTTGAGACCAAAGCAGTTGATGCCCTGGGCTATGAATCCCAGAGCAGAATTGTCAAGGGCCGTATGATTACCGGCAATAAACCAATCAAAACCAAGATTACACCGATTGCTGATGAAGTTCGGGGGCAACCATAATTATGAAATATCAAACTATGAAAAAAACGTTTATTCTATTGCTGGCTGCGGGTAGTTTTTCTTACTCATGTTCTTCTTTGTCAGAGAAGCTGACTTCGGCTCGTGAAGAAGCCGGTAGTGTCGATTCAGCAATTATTTATGGGCCTAATGCAGATGCTCAAAATGATTTTTCTGCGCTTACGTCAGAACTGAACGCAGATGCTGCAAACTGCAGTGAGAAAGAAATATCACCGACCAATTATCTGCTATGCTCACCCGGTTCTGTAGAACAGATCGACGATCTGGTCAAGTTAAGCGGGGCGATTGAAGCAGGGGAAGGTCGGGTTTACTCAATTACCGATGGTGAAAAATTGAACACCCTGCTGGGCTCTTTAGGGAAAGCCCGTTCTCTTGAAAGAGATTTAAAATATAAAGATGCACTTTCAGCACTCAATGAAGTGACCGTGGCAGGGCATCCTTATTATGAACGCTACTCAGCAAAACTGAGTGAACTTGCCAAGAAACCTGAAAAAGACCTCAAAATGGTGCTGTCGGCTCTGGAAAGTGCAGAAAAGACAACTCTGAGCGATGATGAACTGTCATCTCTGGCAGCCAATGCACTGGCCAGCGATCCTGAACTGGCAAATAATGAAGAGTTGCGTAAACGTACGGCAGCTATTGCCCAGAAAATAAACGGCGAATATACCTGCTCGGCGATTGTCTCAGAACCGCCGGGAGACGCCTTTATTTCAACGGGTTATGATTTACCGCTCAGTTTTAATGGTCGTTGTACCCCGACGCATGGTATTGAACATCTGGCAATACAAGCAACTGCCAATGCTGCAGTGAGATTCGGTGTTGATCACGCTAAAGAGTATAATGTAACATTTAAAGAATCTCAGGGAGAATTGCCCGTAAGCGAACTCTCTGCAACGCAAAGTGAAAATGTGATCTCTCTGAGCGGCCGTGGCAAATTTGCGAAAACATACGCAGCCTTGCAGCCGTTGGGCAGCGAATTAAACCCTCGCTACTCATTGAGCTCTGAGTCGTCTTATACTCTACAGAAAGTTCCGGTTCATTATTCAAGAGACTATGCTGCCCGTATGGCTGGCGCCAATAAACCGAAAGTCTGGGATACCCTGCAAGGTGAAAAGTCAGTATCTACTCTGGGAGAAAACGGCCAACTTACCATGGGCGGTTCGAAAAACGGAGAGCCCTTTGATATGATGTTTGGCCATCCCAATGGCAAATATGCAGAGGGAATCTGGTCATCTTATAATTCTGTAAAAATAGACGAAAAAGTATACCAGCTCAATAAAAGCGGGGTAGAGCAAATCAAGCGTGAAAAATCGGCGGATGGCAAAACTCTCACAATTGTGCATTCCATTCCAGATGAAAAAGTACAAATTACCCAGGCTGTAACTTTACAGACCATAGGCCAGCAAGACCGCTTTTTGGTTTCATATACATTCAAGAACAATGACACCAAAGCCCGTAAAATCGGACTGCGAATGCTGCTCGATACATGGGCCGGCAAAACAGATGGCGTTCCTTTTGTTACGCCAGGCAATATGTCCGGGAAGAATGTCATCCACCTTACCGAATTCAAATTTAATGCCAGTTATTCATCTATCTGGGAAACGATTGATACCGAAGGTGATGGCCATGTTTATTTACGCAATGTTATGACAGGCCCTGGTCTGGTGGCTCCTGATAATGTCGCCTTTGTACGCTGGGGACCGGCTTACCGCTCTGAATGGAAATACGATGTAAACGAAGAGTTGTCTGTAACTGGTGATTCTGCTGTGATCATGTGGTGGGAGCCAGTCAGTGTAGAAGCCGGCAGTGAGCGTAATGTAGCAACCAGCTTTGGCTCATTCCAGAGAAATGATGCAATCACATTTGATTTACAGGACCCTGAAACCGGGTTTGGCTATCTATATGTTGCCAAAACTAATACAACCGGAAAAGATCAGGTCTATACCTTGAAGGCTGAATCGACAGATGCAAGTGTAACCGGTGACAATGAATTACGGGTAAATGTACCTGCCGGAGGGTCGGTATACCGTGCAATTCCTTTGACAGTTGCAGGAGGTTCGGCTTCAAGTCTAAAAGTAACCGAAAAAATGGGTGAAACTGCTTCTGAGCAGACCATTGGTGTGCCGCTCAGTAACAAAGACGGGCGTTCATCAAATATTCCTGTCTGGGTGAATACGAAACCCTATCCTGTTCGTTACATTTCGACAGAAAGTGGCAGAAGCCTTTCGGCCTCGATCAAAAATCTACAGGGCCAGGAGATTGGCCGTGGTGAATTAAAAGAAATATCTTCTGGTACTGAAACTGTATATGGCGCCAATATTCCTGTTCCGGCAGATTTTGACGGTGAAGTTATTGTAGAAATTTCTGAATAAATTCGATTGCGAGAATGTTCAAAAGGTCGATGACCAAAGCCCAGACAGCTTCCATGCTGATGAGCTTTTACGATCTAAATGCAAAGCCCCGTACAACCGGGGTTTTCATCACCTTACCTAAGTGTAACTATTTACGTAAAAACAATCGAGTTGCATGTGCAGACATCACTCAATACCAATTCGTCTGTAACATTGTTCGATAAGATTCTTAATTAGAACAAAAAGAAAAAAATACCCGGCGAACCGGGTATGGAGAGGAAACTACAGGGTAAGAGCCCCACGCTTGGTTGCTCTTACTGCTAGTAGAGCAAGATGCATGCCAGTTATTGGCATGAATTCGACAGCCAATTTTAAATATTATTGTTGTAATGCTAGTCGTATTGAGTACTAAGTAAACGTTTTAGTTACCAGTATTGGTAGAGTCTATCACAACTATATTTTGCCAGATCAGACGGCTCTTTTGCACTCTGGGTACGCTTTCGGTTGGTATAGGCTCGGGTAGAAACTGCAACTTATCGGGTATATCCAGTTCGATATAATTGTTTGAAAAGGGGAATTCTTTCGGTCTGCTTAAATCATAATCGGGAGTGAGGGTTACCCAGCCAACAGGATCAAAATACATCTGTAAAAAAATTTCTGTCTTGTTTTCTTTAATATTGAATACCTGAATATAGCGGGCAGGAATACCGCTGGCTCTGGCAAAATACAGTTGGTCTGAGAGCGATTTTAACTGCCATTTTTGCCAGCGTTCCGGTAAAACATAAGGGTGTACACTGTCATCTTCCCGATCCCATTGAGAGATAAAAGGAGAGAGTCGGGTCTGCAATTCCTGAGAGTTTTCGGGAATTTCAAGGTATTCCAGCAGAGCAGGGGAAAGAGCTTTTCTCTTGAAATAGGCTGCTATACTGTCTTTCTGCAGGGTATAGGTGAGGCTATAAACGGAAAAAGAAGTTTTCAAGCTATACCGCAGGGTCTTCGTATTCTGTCGAACCTCGACTTTCGCAGTTGAACTGCCTTCGGCATCTCTGCGAAATCTAAGGTCAGAGGGCTCAGCATCGATACGCCGCATTCTCTGCCTTGGTGAGAAAGGGAAAGCTGTCAGACTTAACCCAAGCTCAGGTTCTTCTTTTATCTGTTCTGCAGCCCATGGCAGGGGAATTTGAATTTCCCCTCTGAAATTCAGTTCTCGCAGATTTGATGCAACATAGTTTTCAGTTTCGATAAAATCTATCGAGCGAACACTTCCCGGCTGCGAGATGTGCATCATACCGGCGATAAAGGTTACACCATAAGATTTGTCGGGCAGTTGTATAGAGCTTACTGTTTCTCCTGATTTTGCATTTATTTTCAGCACTCGACCCGATTTATCAATTACCCATAAATAATTTCGATAATAGGTCATACCCCGGGGATTGTCTACCTCAACCTTGAAACTGCCGTAAATATTTTTCTCCCGCACATGAAAGCGGTAGACTCTGGAATCTGCCCGGTTGAAGATATAGGCCATTTCACCATCGAGCGCTATAGAAACCGGGTCTTCGATTTTGCTGAGATTGGTTTTTTCAACTACGTTACCGGTGATGGGATCAATTTTTGCGATATGATATGGATATACGGTGATAAGGTGGGGGTAGATAAAGTCTATATCCCGCAGGCCTGAGATTCTAATCGGAACCGGGCGTATAGGCCGCTTTTCTTCGGCATCATAGCCGTACAGGTTTTTAGTACGGGCGTCGGCAATCCACACTACTCTGCCATCATAGGCTAAACCCAGTGGCACACTGGTGCCGACAGAAAATTCAAGTGCAGTTAACGACGAAGCAGAAAGCAGCAGAGAGAAAATTGTGATGAACGCATTCTGAAGCAATAAAGCAGCTGCAGAATGTTGAAAATTAGTCTTCTTCACCGTAAAAAATAAGTGCAGCGCCGGTGACTGAAACCCCAGGTGCTGCCAAAGGGCCAATAATCGGTATAAAAAGAGTGATAAAGTGCATGACACCCAGGCCTTCCATCTCTGGCCAGAATTCTTTTGCCCGTTCTTTTCGTTCTCGCAGCGACAAAGTGTGTTTTTCAAGCAGATAGTCAAATGAGCCGCGTCCCAAAAAGTAACCACTCACTGCAGCCATAATAAAAGGCTGCACCGGACCGGTGAACAAGGTAAGTATAAGGAATATAATCTCGACAAACGCATATTTGAGGCTTACCCAGATACCAACGATAGCATTCTTAATATCTTTTGAGATACTGACTTCAGTAGCTTTCCCGTTGAGCAGGGTTTCAACCCGGGAGAGCAGAGGGCCCAGAAATGGCATAACGACAACAGACGCTAAAATACGGTACATAAAGACTGTGGTAATTACAGAAATTACAAAAATCATGAAGCTCAAGAACCCCTGTAGCAGACTCCAGAGAAAGCCAGTCTGGTTCTGAGGTATGAGACCGGCAATTGCCCCTGTCAGACCCATGTATAAAGACGCAATTAACCCCACTGCCAGCATCAGCGAAAGCATGCCGGGCAAGATCATGAAAGTCCAGAGTTTGTTCTCAGATAAAAACGTCCAGGCACGCCAAAAAGCCGATGCTCCTTTGATCAATCTACGGAAAAATCCCGGTTCTTTTTCTGCCATAGTGCAGAAGCACTGGATTTCTTAGAATGTCAAGATGCTTTTGTTTTTTGCTTTTTTACTTTTGCTGCAGGTTCTGCACCCTTGAGATCGTCAGGATCCCGAAATAAACGCAGCCAGATTGTTTCGATCAGCATATAAAATACCAGAAAAATGCGATGCCAGCGCCAGGGGCGGTTAAACACCCGCCATAGCCAGGTATAGCCATTGGTGGCAACTGAGTCAGGCGCTTTTTTGCGCACCCCAGCCAGGATATCCAGGGCCCCAGCCATGTTGATAATAAGACAATTACTGAGTTTATCCCGGTGGTCATGAATCCAGCGTACCCCATTGTCATAGCCAAGACCCAAAAAAATGATATGGGGTTCTGTCTTGCGCAGAGCTTCAAAAACACGTTCCCGGTTTGCCCCTTTGAGTTTTCCGCTATGCCGGCCTACAATTCTCAAAGTAGGGAAAGAACGTCGCAGATTGACCATCAGTTTTTCTAAAACTTCGTCACGGCTGCCGACAAAGAAAATTGTATAGTTCATGGCTTGTGCCAATCGAATAAGGCTCAAGCTATAGCGAATGACTGAGACCAGCTCGGGCAATGGCTGGTACTGCATTTTTGACAGCCATAACATACCGGCGCCGTCAGGCAGATTGATAAATGACGACTGCGCCACCTTTTTGGGAATCTTTCGCAGTCTGAGCCAGGAGTACCGGTAAGGGTCAAACGGCAGAATGATTTGCGCCGACTGCGGTGATTGTCTGGCCCCTTTCCCGCGCATTTCTTCAATTTTATGCAAACTATGAGCAACAAGTTCAGAATTCGTGGCTTTGAGAAAAGGAATTCTACCAACCCAGGCGGGATCAATCGCCAGGTGCCCTGTTTCGATATTTTTATACTCTAATATAGGATCATCATCGTCTTTGTTGGTTACAACATAGGCTTGGGAATCATCTGCCTGCATGCGGCAAAATTTACTTTTCAGACGTATTGTCAACGGGGAGTAAGGTTATCTCTCACTCTGGCATTTTTGTTTTAATCTGGTTCCCACCGGCGGTAAACAAGGAAAGAGCGATGAAATCAGCCCCGTCTAGGTCCAGGGGTAACAGCCCCCTTCAAACTTATTTTAATCGAGTGAATAAATGTTTACAAAAAAAGTTGACGATGCCGACATGTTTTATAATTTATGACAAGATTGTCATAAATCTGGAGGTTAATATGAGTAAAGTTGCACCCAAGGTCAGAAGACCCAAATTTGATACGGAAGATATGCCAGAATATTACTGGAATGGCAACCCTGTTGCGACCCATTTCTTAAATTCAGCGCATATGGTGTTTCCCGATGGCGAGAAGTTATTTATACGCTATGTAAAAAAATTCTCTGATCAGATTCAAGATCCCCAGCTCAAAGAACGGGTAAAAGGTTTTATTGGTCAGGAGATGTCGCATTCTTCTGTGCATGAAAAGATCATGCAAATGCTCGAATCCCGCGGACTACCTGCTGAGGAAATCCGTAGCTGGTATGCCAAGACTGCGTATAACGACTCTGAGAATTTTTTTGTGAACCTGTTCGGAGACATTACCGGGCTCACGGTCACCGCCGGTCTGGAGCACTGGACTTCCATTCTGGCCGAAGCTGCTCTCGAAAACAACAGCGAAGTTCTCTCAGGAATTCATCCAGAAATGCGCCGGCTGTTACGCTGGCATGCAGCAGAAGAGATTGAACATAAATCTGTCGCTTTTGATGTTTTAAAAACAGTCGATGATCGCTATTTCACCCGAGCGCTGGGGATGATTATCGCCACCTTTTATCTGGGCTTTTATATGGCCTATGGCTGGGCGGCATTTCTGACTTCAGATAAAAAAATTAACTGGCTTGAAATACCCGGCCATGCCTTGAATGCCCTCCCGGTTGCAGTGCAGGCGACAATGAAGTTTACTGCCGGTTTCTGGCGGTACTTTTTGCCAGACTTTCACCCTGACGACATTGAAAATGATGAAATGGCTGCTCAGGTAATGCAAGAAGAAAACCAGTTTCTGTATGAAATGAAGGCCGGATAGCCTTCGTTAAAGAATTCCTTTTTCACTCAATTGATTTGGGTTTAAGAAAAGGGAACAATAAACGGGTCGAAGAGTTTAAGCGTGCTTTTACGACCCGTTTATTTTCTCGTACTCCGTTCTCGAAATTCGCTTTCATAAACCATACCTGCTCCGCTGCGTAGAAATACCGAAAATCAGTAGAAATACTGGTTTTACTGAAATTAGGCGCTTTCTTTTGAATAATTTTTTAATTTTGACTTGACTTCTTAAAAAATATACCTACATTACAAATATGAAACGTTTTGTTTCATCGTTCCACCTTTTTATATTTCTCTCAGCAGCAGTTGCTCCGCTATTTGGTCTTCATCTGCATCTTGAGCAGGGCAATCCGCATTTTACCTCTTTGACCAGTATCGAACACAATCATTTTAATCACTTACCGCCGCAAGAAATTCCTGAGAAAAATTTACTGCAGTATATTTTTGATTCGGGGTTAAATATTCCCGATCATGAGTCTTTAGCATTAAACGGTATTTCAGCCGATCTTTATATACCGTCAAATAAAGTTCGAAATTTATATATCCCTCGCTTAATAAATTTTTCTGAACTTTCTGCACCGAATGTTCTGTTTGGTGAATTGCATGCCCTTGCACTTTCAAGCCGGGCGCCTCCCTTAAACAACTAAATTTCAGGCACATCAGATCGCCGATTTTTCTGTAGATTATTTTGTGCGTCGGGCAGAAGAACAAAGTTTTTTCAGCCCTTGATTTTATTTCATTATTTCAGGAGGATTTATGTCTTTATTCAGGTTTCTTTATTCAAGTATAGCTCTATCAGGTTGCCTTACATTTGGTGAACTCTTTGCTCAGAATTTGCCGGTAAGTATAATTGAAGTACTGCGCCAGTTCGATCAACAGAAATCAGAGGTTCAGTTTCAAAAATCACATGTGATGGCTCTGAAAGAGAGTTCCAGCATGCCAATCTGGGAGAATCCCTCATTGTCAACGATTACCGGCTATAAGAGCGGTTTTGCAGAGTCTGGTCTTTATTATGGCGCGAACCTTTCCCAGCCATTACCATTAAATGGGGTTCGCTCTGCACAGAAAGATGTATCTCTGGCAAACTTGCAAAGTGCTCAAGATGCCTTGCGGCAAAAAAAGATTTTGTCACATGCAGAGCTGATCAAACTGACTTTTCAGCTCGATTCTGCGCGAGCGATTGAATCTCATGCTGCAGATCGCTTTCGTCGTTTTCAATTGATTGAGCGTCACATTTTTTCCCGGCCGAATCTTTCTCCCGCTTTAAAGGCCCAACGGGGTATCATTGAGGCTCGCCTTTCGATTTTACGGTCTGACAATGCGAGGGCAACCGGCGAGAGACGTAAGGTTGAAGAGCTTCTCAAAAGTTATTTAAATCTCACTCAGGTACCCGAAATTTCACTGCCTGAATTACCAGCCATTGCCAGTTTGAATGCAGAACGAGATACGGCTTTTGCACAAAACTACAGCCTGTATTTACAGAGTCTCAAAGCTGAGATGCAAAAATCAGATGCGGAGCTCGCTTATCAGGAAGCTTTGAAATATCCACCGGTTTCACTGCAGGCTGTCTTTAATGAAGAGCCGGGACCGGTGACTCCTCTGCGATTTTTTGGCGCGGGAGTCAGCGTAGGGTTGCCTCTCTGGAACCGGAATTCAAATAACCGGGCAGCCGCAGAAATAAATTCCAGGGTTTCCCGTGAAAGATATGAATATTCTTTACAACGTCTTGCTCTGGAAGGCAACTCGCTGCGCTCAATGCTGAGTGCAGAATCAGACGCACTCGATGACCTTAAACAAATGAAGTCAAATGAGCAAGAGCGCCGGCTCAATGTAGCAGAGTCCGATTTTTTAAGAGGCAGACTGGACGCCTTTTCTTTTCTCGAGCTTGAAGCTTCGTTGCACGAAGCATTGCACCAGTGGTATGCTGCCAGAATGCGCTATATAACGTTGTGGTGTGAATATGAGATCTGGTTAGGCCACAGTTTTTCAGAAAGCGAGGGATTTTATGCGTCAGCAAATAATTGAATTCGCTATTCGAAACCGTAAATCCCTGGCGATTATGGCAGCCGGAATTGTAATCGCCGGAATCTGGCGTGCAACTTTTCTACCGGTCGATGCAGTGCCCGATATTACAAATGTTCAGGTAATGATCAACTCTCGAACAGGGTCACTTGATCCCGAACAGGTTGAGAAAATGGTAACATATCCCATTGAGCTTGAACTTCAGGGAATTGCCAACACTCAACAGATACGATCCATTTCAAAGTTCGGATTATCCCAGATAACTTTGATCTTTGAAGACGGTACTGACATTTATCGAGCACGACAAATGATTTCTGAACGTCTGCAGAATCTGTACGGCAAATTACCAGAAGGTGTAGTGCCTGAGATGGCGCCAATTACCACCGGTCTCGGTGAAGTGTTCATGTATACTCTACAGGCCAAAAAAGATTCCAGGCTCGATAAATTACCTGAGAAAGAAAAGCTGATGTATCTTCGATCTTATCATGATTTTCGCATTCGACCAATTCTGCGAAAAATTAAAGGTGTAGGAGATATCGATTCGAATGGCGGGTATGAAAGAGAGATTCATATCAACATCATCCCTGCCAAAATGGAACGCTATGGAATAACAATAGACGAGCTGAATCTGGTTCTTGCCGATCTTGGTAAAAATTACGGTGGTGGTTATATCGAAAATGAGGCGCGCCAGGTAATTGTACGTTCTGTTTTCAGATTACCTGATCTCGAGACAATACGCTCAATGCCGGTGAGAAACGGTGTATTTGGCAGTGTAATAAGACTGCGTGATATTGCAACGGTTTCTAATGATCATGCACAACGGGTAGGCAGCGCAACTTATAATGGTCGAGAGGCGGTTATGGGAACTGCATTGATGATAGCCGGTTCAAATGCACGGGTTGTTGCTCTGTCTTTGCAGAATGCTGTTGAAAATCTTGAGCTGCCTGAAGATGTTGAAATCAAGATACTGTACAGCCGAGAGTTTCTGGTAAATACTGTACTCGATACAGTTTTCAAGAATCTGGCGGAGGGAGGCATTCTCGTCATCATAATACTGTTCGCACTGGTTGGCAACCTGCGTGCAGCTTTTCTTGTTTCTCTCGCAATACCAGTATCGATGGCTGTTGCCTTGCTTGGTATGGAACAGTTTGGGGTATCGGCAAACCTCATGAGTCTTGGTGCAATTGATTTTGGTCTGCTGGTCGACGGCAGTATTGTAATGATCGAAAATTATATGCGTCATTTGCATGAGATTCCGGGTCAAAAAGATCTCAAGCAGAAAATAACGATACTGAAAAACTCGTGCGCAGAGGTAATTACTCCTGTTGTCAGTGGTTTATCGATCGTGATGATTGTTTACACGCCGGTACTTGCCCTTACCGGCACAGAAGGTAAATTATTTCATCCTATGGCTATCACTGTGTTAATGGCACTCGGTGCCTCTCTTGTGGTAGCGGTGTTATTGATGCCGGCACTTGCCATTTTAGTGCTGGGAGATAAAACAGATGAAAAAGAACCATGGCTGTTTCGAAAACTGAATGTTCTGTATTCATTAACATTAGAGTTTTCGCTGAAGCATGGCAAGCTGATTCTGATCGGGTTTATAACATTTGCTGCATTTACTGTGTTTCTTTTTATGAGACTGGGAGCAAACTTTATTCCCACTCTTGGTGAGGGAGACCTGGTCTTAAGCATTACAAGAAATTCAGATATCAGTCTTACCGAAAGTCTAAAGCGACAATTCGAAACCGAAAAGATAATCGCAGAGTATCCTGAGGTTGCTTACAGTTTTTCAAGAATAGGAACACCCGCATCTGCGACCGATCCCATGGGGGTCCATTTATCTGATACATTTTTAATTCTACAAAAAGACCATGATCAATGGCCATTGAGAAATGGTCAACGGTTTGATAAGAATGCTCTTTTTCTGGAACTCAAACGCAGATTAGAAAGCGAAGTTGCAAGTCAGGATGTGTCTGCCACACAGCCGATTGAAATGCGGTTTAATGAAATGCTGGAAGGCAGCCGCGCAGACATTTCTTTGCGTATCTATGGTCAGGACCTCAAGATCTTACAGGCGGCTATTGAGTCTGCGAGTGAAATTCTCGCTACAATTGAGGGAGCAGAATCAATAGAGTCTGACCCGCTTACTGCATTGCGTTCGAGTCCTGTGCTGGACCTCGTGCCCGATATGTTGAAAATTTCAAGATATGAGCTTTCATTGCCGGCCGTTGCCAATGCACTTGAAAATGCAATGAGCGGACGTCACATCGGATACTATTTTGAAGAGGATTTCAGAATTCCTATTTTTTACCATCTTGCAGAAAACCTGCGGCAGTCTAGAGCGATGATGGCCAGAATTCCGGTTGCCCTGCAGGATGGCGGTAGTGTGCCACTGGGAAATCTGGTAACGTTCAATATGAGTGAAAATGTAACTACCATTGCCCGATCTGATTCCCGTCGGTATGCTGCGGTTTCTATAAATCTCGCAGATCGGGATGTTCAATCATTCTTTACCGAAGCCCGGGAAAAAATAAACCAGAATCTGAAGTTACCCGAAGGATACACAATTTCATGGGGTGGCCAGTTTCAAAATCTTGAGAAAGCAAGAAACCGGTTTGCGATCTTGCTGCCTCTGACCCTGCTTGCTATTCTGTTAATTCTGTTCAAGAGTTATGGAAATCTCAAAGATACTGTACTGGTTTTTTTGAATGTACCTTTTGCAATGACGGGAGGGGTGTTGGCTTTGTGGCTTAGAGATATCGACTTCAGTGTCTCGGCGGCGGTAGGGTTCATTGCCCTTTCGGGTATCGCCATATTAGCTTCGTCGGTATTGTTGAGCTTTTTTCGTGAACTGAAAATGCAGGGTGAAGATATTGAGATCATCGTTCGTAAAGGTACAAAACTACGATTGCGCCCGGTTCTCATGACCACCTTTGTGGCAGTTTTGGGTTTTTTACCGATGGCAACCAGTACCGGTATAGGTTCTGAACTGCAAAAACCACTGGCAACCGTAGTCATTGGCGGGCTTGTTTCATCGACTCTGCTGGTATTGGTTATTTTGCCAATTTTATACCGATGGGTATATCGCAGCAAATGAACTTCTTTACCAGACACAGGGAAAAGTAAAACTACCTGATGTGCGTAATGGCAATTTCCTGGCAGAATCACGAGCAGTTTCCGTTCGTGATTCTGGCCAACCGGGATGAGTTTTATTCTCGACCAGCCCGCGCGATGAGCTGGTGGGCTTCTGAGCCAGACATCCTGGCCGGCCGGGATGAGTTGAAAAACGGAACCTGGTTCGGGGTCAATGAAAACGGGCGGTGGGCTGTCGTTACGAACTTTCGAGATCCCGCAGATAAAAACAGTTATGAATTATCAAGAGGACTACTGGTGAGAGATTTTCTGTATGATAAAAGAACTGTACACGAATATGCATCCGCCCTGATTACTCAAAAGCACCGATACGCAAAATTTAATTTGATTTTCGGAGACCTGCAGCAGGCAATATATGTATCGAGCGAACTTGATGAACTCACAACTCTGCAGCGAGGGCTTTACAGCTTATCAAATGCTACCCTGCACGACGACTGGCATAAGACAACCAGACTGAAAAAAAAGCTTGAGCAACTTTTGGCAGAAAATGATTTTTCATTTGAAAGCGCATTTTCAGCATTAGAAGACCGTTCCTATCCTGAGCATGATTCTCAGGTACAGCGTACCGGCCTGCCAATCGAAGTTGAACGCGCTTTGTCACCGGTTTTCGTAGCATTAGACGGGTATGGCACAAGAGCATCAACGGTAATGCTGGCCGACTCGTCAGGGAAAATTCAAATTGCTGAAAAAAGTTTTTTAGATGGAAAAGAACTGAAAACTGTTCATCATGAATTTCGGGTTTCGAATAGCACTCAGTAAGTTTTTTATAAATTTAGAAAATGCATTGTTTCATGAATCAGTACTCCAGGCAGATAATGCAGACATCATCTTCAAATTTTTCATTGCCTCGGTATTTTATAAGTTCTGCCGATAGAGCTGAGACCAGTTTTTGCGCAGATGAATTTGCATGGGAGGCGAGTACGTGTTCAAGATTGGCATGTTCAAACATGATGCGTTCATTTTCATTATAATCATCAACTGCCGGGGTTGCTTCTGTGAGGCCATCGGTAAAGAAAATGATTTTATCACCAGGGCGTAAGGTGTATCGCGAAGTCATCGGCTGGCGGCCACGCTGCCACAATTCATTGCCAGAAAAAATTCCGATAATAGGCCCGGGGTTATCAGATTTCAGTTTGCTCAGTTTACCATTATGCAGTAAAAAAGGCGGAGGATGCCCCGAGATCGCAAAAGAAAGTTCATGTCGTTCATTATCATAGATAGCATATATGGCCGAGACAAAATGTCCGCTCATCTGTTCGAACAGTGAATCATAAAGCCTGGCCAGCAATAAGGCTGGGTCTTCAATCTGCGGAGCAGTTTCGATGAGAATTCCCTTGATCAATGATGTGATGAATGCGGCGGGAACTCCGTGTCCTGAAACATCGCTCAAAAAAATACCAAATTTAGAATCGTGCGCGAGCGGTATAAAATCAAAAAAATCACCACACACTTTATCAAGGGAAGAATAGTACCAGGCAATATTTTCAATGGGTGCTTTCTCGGGAATAAGTCTGCTCTGGATTCTGCGGGCGAGTTCCAGGTCTGCCTGCATCAGCAGATTCTGTTTCTGCAACTCGTTTCGCTCATCTTCGAGTTGCAAATTAGTCTGGTAAAGTTCTTCAGTTCTGACTTTTACGGTATTTTCTAAATCGCTTTTGAAAGAGAGCAATTTTTTATTTGCTTCTGACAGCTCGACTGCAATGTGATCGACCCGCCGGTAAGCACGTGAAAATTCATAGGACAGCATCAATGACAGTACAATCACCAGGACCAGCACAGAGTAATTCGAAACCAGCATTGTTGTGATTACTTCATTTGTATGAAGAATATCATTGACCGCAGCAAGTGAGATAATAATAAAATTGATAACAAGAACCAGTGCAAAAGGACGTTTCTTAAAAGCAAAATAGACCAGGTAGGCTATCATGACCAGCAGTATAATCAAAATAAAAATTTCTGCCCAGAACCGAAGCTGAAGAAAGTATTGCAGCGGCAAAAAAAGTGTCATGGTAAAAATAGAAGTGGCGGCAATGCCAGTAAATTTAAAAATTCTGTTTATACCTGAAGGAAACAGAGCATCGACAAACAATATCACCCCTGCCATCAAAGGAAACAGAGAACCATAGAGAACTTTTGCAGCCGTATAATAGCTGAAACCGAAATCGTATAGAATCATCTCTCCCAGGGTCAAATTTCGCAGGGCAAGACACAGACAGATAAAGCCGAAATAGAGATGTGATTTTCGCGCTGGGTGAAATAAAAAATGGAAGAAATGATTCAGAAAAGCCATCGCGAGCACAACCGAAATCATAACTCTGAGCAGTTTGTCATTTTCCGCCTGGCGTTCAATCGACTCAGTCCTGCCCAGAAAAATCTGCCGTTGAATGCCGCCGGCAATATTGGTATAATTTGCAACCTCCAGTTCGATGCGCATACTGCTATATTGTGTAGCAGGCAACGGCAGACTTCGATAGCCGACCTTCGGGCTTGTAGTGGCTCTGTCTACCCCCGGCTCGCCAAAATTAGAAATGAGTTCGCCGTTGATATAGATTCGCCATGCACTGTATATTGTCTGCAGACGCAAAGCGAGTCTCTGCTCAGAATCTGGTAAATCAATATCAAGCCGGTATCGACCCCGCCCGTGGCCATTGGGAAAAATTTTATTCCAGGTACCCGGTACTTGAATTATCTGGCCCGGTTTATCGATTTCCCGGGTTTTATTTTCTGACACGTAAAAGGGCAAAAATATCCATTCGCCATCGAGTGGAACATAGGCACGTGTACTAAAATCTACCTCTCTCAGATTGAGAAAACCTTTTTGTGCTTTGTTGACAGGCGGGGCAGGGCGTGAGCATTGTGAAAAAATAATAACAAGAGCGAACAGAATTAACTTTCTCACGCGAGTCAGGCTTCTATTATTTTTTGACCTGTCGAGATAAAAAATCCGTTTTCACGTTGAACCGATTTCCAGATAAAGCGTCAAAGGAACAGTAGTTCAAGAAACTGTTTATCAAAGATTCAGGCTTATTTATGACTTTAGAGCCGACGGAGGAATATGCGTAAACGATATAAAATTTCGCTCATTAATCTGGGAAACATAGCTTTATTTGTTTTTCTGCTGGGCATAGCAATTTCACCATTCGCGGGCACTTGTGGGGGCTCGTCTCTCAATATTGCAAGCGCGCAAGGTGAAAATCCGCTCGCGAAATCCAAATCTGTAGAAGGTGCCACTGTAGTGCAAAGCGCGCTGCGCGAGATTTACAAAGAAGTAAACCCGGCAGTAGTGAGAATTGAAACAGAACAGACGATTGATATGCCGCAACACCCTTTCTTTAATGACCCCATGTTCCGGCGGTTTTTTGGTGTACCGAACGGCGGGCAGCAGCAGAAACAGAAACGAACCGGTCTGGGTTCCGGTTTTATTATCTCACCAGACGGGTACATTGTTACAAATCACCATGTTGTGCAGAAAGTAGATAAAATCACTATTAAACTGGGAAGCGGGAAAGATTATACTGCAAAACTCATTGGTTCTGATTCCAGCAGTGATATCGCTTTGCTCAAGATTGACGGTGTCAAAGGCTTACGTACAGTTCATCTGGGAGATTCTGATCAGATCGAGGTTGGTGATTTTGCAATCGCAATCGGCAATCCGTTTGGTCTCTACTCAACCTTTACTCTCGGGGTCGTTTCTTCACGCGGCCAGGATGTAAACACAGCAGACGGTGTACCCCGTATTCAAACCGATGCGGCCATCAATCCGGGTAATTCAGGTGGCCCATTACTCAATATTCGCGGTGAAGTAATCGGTATTAACCAGATGATTTATTCTCAATCAGGCGGGTCTGTGGGTATCGGCTTTGCGATTCCTATAAACTATGCGGTTGAAGTAATAGAGAAATTAAAATCAGGCAAGACTATAAAACCCGGCTATATCGGGGTTTCGATTGCCGCAGAAGCCACGCCTGAGCAACTCGCAGAGCTGGGCTACAAAGGAAAAACCGGTCTGCTCGTTGGGCAGGTAATGATTGGTTCACCTGCATGGAAAGCCGGTATAAGACCCTATGACTTTATCACTGAAATTGACGGTAAAGCAGCAGACAAGTTTTCTGTGTTAAAAACTGCTGTTTTAAGAAAAGGACCGGGAAATACCCTCTCTGTGAAGTATTTGAGAGAAGGCAAACCGGGTTCAGCAAGCATTAAAATAGGGGAAGCACCCAGTGACGGTTAGAGTTTAATTTAACCGTATGTATCTATTGACCATTGATGCCGGCAATACACACACCGTTTTCGGATTGTGGCAAGATAAAGAGCTTTTATCTACCTGCCGGCTGTCTACCCGGCCAGAATCTACTTCATGGGAGTGGAAAACCCAGTTAAAAGACTGGCTGGGAGATATTCAGCTCATTCAATCTGCCTCCCTGGCCACTGTAGTGCCCGCTTTAGAAACCCCGCTTCGAGCCTGTCTGGCAGATTTTTTTGGTTGTAAAGATGTGGTCACCATACATCCGAAATTACAGTTCCCGTTCACTTTTGACTATCCCGGCCGGGAAACCCTCGGGGCAGACCGCCTGGCAAGTGCGGCCGGCGGTGTAGTGCATTATGGCAGTGATTTGATCATCGTTGATTTTGGAACCGCAATTACATTTTGTGTGATTGTTGATAATGTGTATAAAGGTGGAGTCATTGCGCCCGGTATTTATACTTCTCTCGAAGCTTTGTTCTTGAAGACAGCCCGTTTACCGCATGTTGATTTTGCCCCGCCGCCAGTATTACCTGCACGAACAACGATTGAAAGCATCCAGGCTGGTTCATGGCTCAGTTGTAAGGGTATGGTGAGAGAGATTTTGAGCGAACTTAAAAAAGCAACCAATCGCAATATGACGGTTATCGCAACCGGCGGCATCTCAGAAGATCTGCCATTTGCAACAGATTTCTTTGACATTACAGATAGAAATCTCACTTTGCGCGGCCTGGTTGATCTGTACTACAGGAACGTTGGGCCTTCATAACGCTATGAAAAAGACCTTCGCAATCTCTATTTTTCTACTGTCGCTCAGTTTTTCGTGCAAGAGTTCGCCATATATGTATGACCGGCCCTATGCAAATGAAGAATATGCAATCGCCAATGCGGGAGATGTGGTGTTTTCAGTTACCCGCGTTGAAGAACGGGATACCGGCAAAACCTCAGTATTTGTAATTTATCGATTTATGAAAGCAGATAAAGAAAATCTGGTATTCAAATATGAAGAACATTATGGCTCAGTAAAAGAAACACCAGACCTTGCTGAAGAGAAATCTTTTGCCAGTTCTGGCGAAACTGTTTCTTTTGATCTGGCAGATCTGCGAGTTTTCAAACTTGGTGAGAATATTCTGCACTATTCTGTATCGGCGGTAAATCGTGAGTAGGTTTAAGCCGGCAATTATTTCACGTTACATATTTAAACACTTTGTTTCTCCGTTTGCTGTTGCCTCAATGTTTTTTACATTCATCATAATGGTATTTTATCTCAAAGAGATTATTCGTCTTGCTATTCAGAAGAGTATTCCGTTCAGTATTGTAGGCAAGCTTGTTTACTACAGTACGGGCTGGACCCTGGCCATGACCTTGCCAATGGCTGCTTTGATGGCAGTCATTATGGCAGTAGGGGGGATGAATGCTGACTCTGAAATAATTGCCATGCGGGCCGGTGGCATCACATATCCTCGAATTTTTCGACCCTATCTCTGGTTTGGTGCGTTTATGACCCTGGGTATGTTCTGGTATAACCATGTGATTATCCCAGACTGTTTTGCTGAAATGCGAAAACTGACCAATCATATTTTGAGTGCCGACCCGACGATGGTGATCAGCGAGAACCAGTTTACAATGCTCGACGACGGTGATGACGCGAAACGAATTATTTTCGTTGAGAAGATGGAAAAGCGGGGTAAAGAGAAATCTACATTGCTGCATAATGTTCAGATTCGAACGATGAGCAAAATGGAAAACGGAATTTTCAAGGTTTCAGAAACAATTCTCGCCCGCAACGGCATCAAAGTTGTAAAAAATTATCCCGATGGGCGTTATCAAAAAGCCCTCAGATTATACAAAGGCTATGTCGTGACCTCCAATTCTGATCAGACGACCAGTCAGCGAATTGATTTTCAAGAAGGGCATATGGATCTTCACCTGACGGATGATGATGCTTTTAAAGGAAAACTCGGGAATGATGATTTTGGTGCGTTCACAACCGGTAAGTTATTTGATCGAATTTCAGAAATATCTGCTCAAAACGAAGACGATCTGCAAAAAGATCTGTTGGCGAGAGCCAAGATCGAAATGCATAAACGATTCGCACTGCCATTCGCGACAATTGTATTTCTCTTTCTTGGCTTTCCGCTGGGTATTGCCAACCGCCGTTCGGGCAAAGGCATGGGTTTCGGTTTGTCTATTGCATTTATCTTTATGTATTTTGCATTGTTTCTGTTTGCCAATACAATTGGCGGGGCCAAAGGTTTTCTCTCGCCATTTTTTGCTGTCTGGCTGGGCAATATTGTAACGTTTCTTACCGGTGCCTATATTTTTGTGAAAAGAACCGGAGATTTTGAGCTGAAAGATATTCTGTTGATTTTTAGAAAGAAATAAGGTATCTAGTTTTTAGCAAACTAAAAATAAAGTCGATAAGCTCAATAAAAAGGCTTAGCTTTCCAGTATTCGGGGTACGATCTGTTGCAATTCGTTAAAATCCCGGGATATTTCAGGATCGATCGAGACCCCATAGCGGGTAGTTTTTTCACCGAATTCATCGGTCACATGCTGTGTCCAGCGAATGATACCTCGCAGCTCAAGCCATGAATCTGCAATTCTCTTTGAGCGATGCAGCAGCCACATGAGCAGCTGGTCTCCCGGTGCATACTGCATACGCGATTGAAACGATAGCCCCATGTTCGAAATATCAACCAGGTGGGGAGATTCGAACAGATCAGGTTTATTTAGATCATGGTTCCAGAGAGCAATCCACAAATTGCCGCCTGCATCGCCAGATTTTCTCGGTACTGTTCTTCGGTCTGAAAACGGCTGTTCAACACTGCGAATCAGATGGCGTTCAATGATTTTGTCATTGACCGGTTTTTGAAAAATATAACTGACCTCACTCATAATTTCTGGCCGGCTCTGCAAAAGGGCAGGGGTCGACGATACTACAAATATCGATAAATTGGGATTATTATCTCTCAGTTCTTTGATAAATTCCAGAGTATCATCTTTGCGCAGCAACAGATCGAGCAAGGCAAAATCGTAATTGATTTTTAGAATCGCTTCTTTCTCAAAGAGCGATGTATACGCGTGTGGAATCCCTCCGAGTCTTAATACGATTCTGACCAGTGCGTTCAAACTGACCCGTGCATCTTCAACAATTAAGACATGCTTACCCTTTAAAGGCTGGTACAGGGAACTTATGATTGCTTTCTCAAGTTTACTATCTGTGACCGGCTTTTCAATAAGATAATCAACCAAAGCAGCACTTTCGGGATGCTCTTTCAACTGGTTGGGGGCTGCTGTCTCAACAATAATGCGCAGTTTTGAGTTTACAGATTTCAGCAGGGGTATAAGGTTTATAGTGCTGGTATTTCCCAGTTGCAGGTCGAGAATTGCATAGTCATAGGTACGCCCCAGAAATTCATTTTGCCGATCAAGATTTTCATACATATCGACAGTTGCACCATGCTTTTCGAGGTATTCATAAATGCTTCGTCTTGAAACGCGGGAATCTTCGAGCAGTAAAAAATTTTTATTTTTGAGTTGGCCTACTGTAAGCATAGGTCAGGATTTCAGAGCATTGGCAATCGATGAAATCAATCGTTCTTCGGCGAAAGGCTTGATAATAAAATCATGCGCACCGGCTTGAATTGCTTCTTTAATGAAACGGGATTCTCCCAGGGCAGAGACAATAATGATGCGTGCGTTCGGGTCAATAGCTTTGATTTTTTTGGTTGCTTCAATACCGCCGACTTTCTTCATCGAGATATCCATTGTAGTGATGTCTGGTTTCAGTTCCTGGTATTTTTGTATCGCTTCTAAACCATCTTGTGCTTCACCGATGATTTCATAGCCCTTATTTTCGAGGTGCTTGCGAATTACCTGGCGCATATAGCCAGAGTCATCTACAATAAAAACGCGAGTATTGCCTGCCATTAGTCCCTCATGACAAGGTTACACGTCGTGTCAAATTTTAATCTCAGGAATCAATATGAGGAGTTCAGCCGAAATGTCTTCATTTTCCCATGTGAATTGGTTCTCTACATACAGAATTTCGAACGGCTGGCTGGCCACTATTTTCTGCATCGTTTCGAGCAGGTTTTCTCTGCCTTCAATGATTTCAGGTACCCCCGGCTCAACCGGAACTTCGGTAATCTGGGTCAGGCTGTTGGTGTATGCGCTGCCGAGAATATTGGTGACTTCCATGATTGGTTCATAATCAATTTCATCAGGTTCTGGCAGGTTTGCCTGGCGCATGAGCAGTCGAACAATTTTCAGTGCATTTTTTCTGGTCAGGATAAAATGTACTCCACCTTCGAGCGGATTGATGGGTAGGGCAAAATCGATCACTTCCTGAGGCCCGTTTTCAATTTTATCGAGCAGTTTCTGGACTTTCTCTATCGAGATATGTTTGCCTTTACTGCGATCAATTTTTATATTGAGAGAGCCGGTCATGGCCTGTATGCCCTGAATGGCGCGGGCATTGCCTTGCCGCATCCAGTCTTTCAGCAGTTCCCGGTTTTCGGCATCGAATAAGGTCTGCAGTTTGCGTAAACTTTCTTCTCTGAATTCCTCTTTATGAAAAGACAGTGCTCCGTCGTCATGCTCTTCATTGGTTTCAAGGGTGCCGGCCTTTGCAGCGGCAATCATGGCATCAATAGCCGACTGAGAGGTGTCTGGTTTATTTTCCGGCATATTTGTCTCTCCCGTTTCAGTTTCATTTACAGGCTGTTGTTTCCCGGTGTTTTCAGTTTGAGTGAGGTTTGTAATCTCGTCGACACTGGCAGATTTTTCGGCGGGAAGGTCATTTGTATTTTCAGATTCGAGTTGTTGCTCGACAGATTTATTATTTTCTTCAGGGTTTTGCTCAGGGTCCTCATCTGGCTTTTCAGGTGAACCCTTTGCTTCTGGTTCTTCGGCGATAACTTTATTGGTCAGCGGGTCTTTTCTCTGAAATAGAATGCGGGTTGATTTCTCAGAAGTATTGCCTTTGTACAATTGTATAATGCCATGCACATCAAGAATGAGAATAATTTCTCCGTCGCCGAGAATTGAAGCACCTGAGATTCCCTCAACCGGGCGGTAATGTTCGCTCAGCGATTTAATTACCATTTCATGTCTCGTCTGGAATTGATCGACGAGAATACCGACCAGGGTTTCATTGTATTCGACAATGATTACCGGTAAAACTTTTGAATTGAGCGGAGTGCTTCTTTTCAATTCGAATATTTTCTCGAGGCGTATCAAGGGTACCAGACTGTTGCGCAGGCGCAACATTTCGCTGCCTTCGATCATGAGAATATTGTCAGTACTGACTTTTTGGGTTTCGACGATAGAAGCCATTGGTACAGAAAATTTTTCATCACCCACCACCACGATAAGAGCATTGATGATTGCCAATGTCAGGGGCAGCTTGATAATTACTTTTGTACCCCGCCCTTTCTCAGTATCAATGTCCAGGGTGCCGTTCAAGACTTCAATGCTGCGTTTGACTATGTCCATACCGATTCCACGACCAGAGAGATCATCCACTACTTCTTTGGTTGATAAGCCGGAATGAAAAATCAGATTACGGGCATCTTCTATGGATATATTTTTCGCATCTTCTTTTTTAAGTATACCGGCAGCAACTGCCTTTTGCACCACTTTCTCAACGTCAATGCCGCGCCCGTCGTCTTCTATGACTACATTGATGTAGTTCCCTTCCTGAAATGCATTTAACTTTAAAGTGCCAGTCGGGTTTTTTCCTGCAGCTTCCCTTTCTTCGATTGTCTCGAGACCATGATCAACAGCATTGCGAACAATATGGGTCATCGGTTTGATCATTTCATCAATTATTTTTTTATCAATTTCAGTTTCATCACCTGCAATTATCAGTTCGATATCTTTTTCAGACCGGGAAGAATAATCACGCACAAATCGTTTGAAGCGATTAAAAATTTGCGAGATAGGAACCAGCCGTGATTTCATGACCAGTTCCTGTACATCGGCAGAAATTCGGAATATTTCTTTTACCCGGTCTTTTAACTGGCGGTCGATCTCTGCCAGTTCAGGTTTGCTTTTGGCCATTTCTTGCACTTGCAGTAATCCTGAATTGGCAATTACCAGCTCTCCCACAAGATTCAGCAGAACGTCCAGGCGTTCGACAGGAATTCGCACTGTATCCTGAACAGAAAGATCTTCTTTGACTGTGCGGTTAAACTCTTCTGACGCATTCCCAGCCTGGCTGGCGCGTTCAAATCTGCGCTTGAGTTCTTCTTCAGAGAGAACCTCAATCCGCTCTATTAAATCAACATTGATATGATCGGGTATTTCTTCAGGGTCGAGTTCAGTGCGAATATAAAACAGCAATTCCCGGTCTGAGATTGAGAATTCATGGGATTCCAGTTCTTCTTCGCCGGGTTCTGCCATCATGATTTCGCCGAATTGGGCTATTTTATTCTGAAGCAGAAATGCACGAACCGACGGTGCCGGCTCATTGGGTGAGATCCAGACTCTCAACAGGGTTGTTCCGGGAATGTATTCTATTTTAGTTTCAATTTCATTGAGAGAAGTTTCATCAATATTAGAAGATGATTCACTGAGCGTACCTGCGGCTAAACCTTTCTCGACATAACTGTTCAGTTTTTTAACGAGGGCCGCGGTTGCAATAGAACTTGGGTCAGTGTCTTCTGCCAGTGCACTGCCGATAGTTGATATCGTATCTTTGCAGGCCAGCAATGTATCGATTACATCATGAGTAACCGCCAGAGAACCTTTGTGAAATTCCTGGAACACGCTTTCCATTGAATGGCCAAGTTCTACCAGATTTTTTAAGTCGAGAAACCCTGCATTGCCCTTCACTGTATGGGCAACTCTGAAAATTTCTTCGAGGGTATCTTTATCTTCAGGATTTTTTTCAAGACTGATAATGGCAGTGTCCAGATAGCTTAAGTTTTCATTCAGCTCTTCGAGAAATATATTGAGGTCTTCCTGGTCTTGAATCTGTGCCATAATCGATTATCGGACGTTTTTCTTTAAGTTTCAAGTCGAACAGCATTTTTCCTTTGACGCGAGCGATCAAATCGCCACTAGCGTTTATGTCATTCTTTGAAATCCAGAAAAATGGTGAGGTCGGATGGATCTACCTGAACCGGCCGGCAAAGAGAAATTTTATGAATTGGGACTTCTGGGTTGAACTGCCCGAAGTTGTTCAACAGCTCGAAAATGATTCTGCAGTGAAATGTCTGGTAATTGCCGGCCATGGTGCCAGTTTCAGTATGGGCCTCGATCTGGCAGATTTTGGTGAGCGGCTCAATTTTCTGTTAGAAGAAAATGCAGCGAATCGTTCGAGACTGTGGGATCTTATTTTAACCATGCAAAAAGGCTTCAATGTACTGGAAAACTGCCGAAAACCCTCGATTGCTGCTGTGCATCGACATTGCATCGGTGGCGGGCTTGATCTGATTGCCGCGGCAGATATCCGCTATTGTTCTGCAGATGCACAGTTTTCGCTACGAGAAGTAAAAGTAGGTATAGTTGCAGATATGGGGTCCCTGCAGAGACTACCGCATATTATCGGTGAAGGCCATACCCGGGAGCTCGCTTTGACCGGTCGGGATATTGATGCAGAAACTGCCTTTCGAATGGGACTTGTAACAAAAGTCTGCAGCAATAAAGAAGAACTTTATCTTGAAACCCAAAAACTGGCAGAAGAAATTGCCGGCCATGATGAAGAGGTACTCAGAGGTATAAAGCTTTCTCTCGATGAATCGAGAAACCGCAACCGGGCAGAAGCTTTGCAGTCGGTCGCCATGTACAATGCAGGTTTTTTACAGAATTCTTCGTTTTTAAGTTTGATTTCAGGTCTGGCCAAAAGAAAGAAATAGAATAGGTTAAACTGTTCTCAATTTAGTCAAAAGTTACTGTCTGCGTATAGTTCTGGACTGCCAAAATCAATTTGCAGTTTTATCCCGGTAATGCAGAAAATAATTGTTCTTGATTTCGGTTCCCAGTACACCCAGCTAATCGCCAGAAAAATTCGGGAATTGAGACACTATGCAGAGATACATCCTTATAACTTCCCTTACAAAAAACTGCTGGCAGAAAAACCGGCGGGAATAATTCTCTCAGGCGGGCCGCATTCTGTTTATGAAAAAAAAGCACCTACGGTTGTGAAAGAGTTGTTTGCTTCAGGTATTCCCGTTCTAGGTATCTGCTATGGTCTACAATTGACAGCTCATTTACTGGGTGGTAAAGTGATAGCATCTGAACACAGAGAATACGGCAAAGCAGCTTTACATTTGAAAAAGAAATCGCCATTGTTGCTCAATGTACCTGATGACCAGACCGTCTGGATGTCACATGGTGACAAAGTTGATAAAATACCTCCCGGCTTTGAAGCCGTCGCAACCAGTCTTTCATCACCGAATTGCGTGATTCAAAATTCAGAAAAAAACTGGTATGGGGTACAGTTTCACCCAGAGGTACAGCATTCAAAATACGGCAAGCTTATCTTAAAAAATTTCTGCGAAGAAATTTGTCAGATGAAACCTTCCTGGAGTATGAAAAACTTTGCAAAAAGTAAGATTCAGGAAATTCGGGAACTGGTCGGCGATCACCGTGTATTGCTGGGTACTTCGGGCGGGGTTGATTCTACGGTTACCGCAAAACTGCTGCATGATGCAATTGGTGACCAGCTCAGCTGCGTATACATAGATAACGGAGTAATGCGGCTCAATGAAACTGCTGCTGTCAAGGAAAGATTCATTCGAACCATGGGTATTCCCCTGCATATTGTGGATGCATCGCGGCGATTCCTGAAAGAATTGCATACAGTAACAGAACCTGAACAGAAACGTAAAATAATCGGGCGGCTGTTTATTGAAGAATTTCAGCGTAAAGCAAAAGAGATAGGGCATCATGAATTTCTTGCCCAGGGAACGTTATACACCGATGTTATTGAATCTGTGTCTGTTAAGGGACCTTCCCAGACAATTAAGTCTCACCACAACCGGGTAGCCGAAGTATTGAAAATGCTTGAAGCCGGCAAGGTGATTGAACCGCTCAAAGAACTTTTTAAAGACGAGGTAAGACGTCTGGGGCTTGCTCTTAAGATTCCGCGCGAAGCACTGTTTCGGCATCCTTTTCCAGGCCCGGGACTGGCTATTCGAGTCTTAGGAGAACTGAGCGCCGAGCGCTTGAATCTTCTGAGAAAAGCAGATGCAATTTTAATTGACGAACTTAAATCTACAGGGTATTATGCAAAGGTATGGCAGGCGTTTGCAGTTTTTTTACCAGTGCAATCAGTGGGGGTTATGGGCGACCAGCGAACCTATGAAAACGTGATTGCGTTGCGAATGGTTTCCAGTGAAGACGGTATGACCGCAGATTTCGCCAAACTACCGCATGAGTTTTTAGGGCGGGTATCATCACGAATTATCAATGAAGTAAAGGGCATCAATCGTGTGGTCTATGATATTTCATCGAAACCACCGGCAACTATTGAATGGGAGTAAATCTGAAAATACTTCCCTGTAACCTGTTGCCCGGCTTGCAACGAAACGTTCTTCTTACTCTTCTCATTCTTTTTAATCTGGTTATTGTGCTGTTATCGGCCTGTCATCCGGGGGTTCAAGACGCACAGGCAGCCCAGCCTAAAAGTTTAATCTGGCGTGCTCATTTTGAAAACAGCACAGACACCAGAATATTTTTAGATTGTGAGGTTGCCAGCAGCGAAAATGAAAAATCTCGCGGACTCATGTTCCGGGAATCTCTCGCAGAAAATTCGGGTATGGTTTTTATTTACCGAAATCCCGGCATTTTGAGATTCTGGATGAAAAATACTTTGATTCCACTCGATATTGCCTTTATTGATGCAGACTTGAAAATCGTTACAATTAAATCGATGCAAGCCCACGATCTTTCTACCACGTCATCTGATCTGCCTGCCCTGTATGCAATTGAAGCAAACAAAGGCTGGTTCAAAAAGAATTCTGTTAAACCGGGAATGCAGGTTCGGTTTGAAGTATTGAATAATTAACGTCTATGGATGCCTCATCACTTTACTCCCATAGTCTGCGCACGGTTGAAGCAACCAAATACATTGCCCTGCTCGTCGGGCAGTATGGTTCAAGAGAATTCAGAGACAAAAGAGTCCAGGAAGAATCGTTACGGGAATTATATCACCTGTGTGACACTGCCGGTATCAGTATGATGCAGGACCTTTTTTTGCATATACATTCGCCTGATCCCGGTTGTTTCTTAAATGCGGGAATGATTGAAACCGTAAAAGAATCATTAGGTGAGGATAAATGTAATCTATTGGTTGTTGATGCACCATTGAAGCCGAATCAGCTGCGAAATCTGGAAGAGCGTCTAAAGGTCAGGGTAATAGGGCGGATTGAGCTCATTCTTGATATCTTTGCCATGCGGGCCAAAACGCGGGCAGCTGCGCTGCAGGTTGAACTGGCGCAGCTTACCTATATTCTTCCCCGTTTGACTGGTTTGGGCGGGGTTCTTTCCCGGCTTGGTGGCGGTATTGGTACAAGAGGCCCGGGCGAGACAATGCTTGAAACTGATCGTCGGCATATACGGCGCAGAATCCAGAAACTGAAAGAAGAGCTGGTGAGTGTTTCGAAACACCGGGCCAATGCCCGCAAAAACCGGGAGCTGCCCACGTTTGCCCTGGCAGGCTACACCAATGCCGGCAAAAGTACAATCTTGAACTGTCTTGGTTCTTCACCCCGTAAGGTCATCGCCGAAGACCGTTTGTTTGCGACGCTTGATTCATTCTCCCGCAAGGTCTATATTGGTGAGAAATACTATAAACCTGTCTACGCTATGGTTACCGATACAGTGGGATTCATCCGCAATCTGCCTGCAAATCTTGTGGCTGCTTTTTCATCAACTCTTGAAGAAATTTCTTTTGCCGATGCCATCATTGAAGTGCATGATGCGGCGTCTCCGCAGCTTGAAGATGAAATACATGTCGTAGCAGCCGAACTGGAACGTCTGCATATTTCAGATAAAGAAAGAATAATATTCTTCAACAAGGCAGACCTGGTTTTTCCTGAACAGCGAGCGGAGCTCGAACGCCGTTACCCTGCTGCAATCTGGGGAAGTGCATTGCAAAAAGACGGGGTAGAGGGTCTGCGCAACCGTTTGCGGCAATATGCAGAAGACGTTTGGTGGCCTGAGCATACTGCTGCCGCTCTTTCGAAAAAAGACCGGCTCTACTAATGAAATCTAAAAAATAGAAACGTCAGCCCGACGATGCCGGGTGGTCTACCGTAGTCAGCCTTCTTGTCCCGGCTTTTCATAGTCATGGTCAACGAATTGAAAAAACTTTTTTTGAAAAACCAGTGAGGCACTACCGGTTGAACCTCCGCGGTGTTTAGCAAGAATCAGCTCTGCAAGACCTCTCTTGTTTTCGGGAACTTCTGCTTCCGGTTTGCCAAAATCTTCACGGTGCAGGAACATGACCATATCGGCATCCTGCTCAATTGCACCTGATTCCCGTAAATCGGACAACTGAGGATACGGGTTCTTGCCCCGCTGCTCAATTGAACGGTTCATTTGGGAGAGGGCAATAATCGGAACATCCAGCTCTTTTGCCACCAGTTTCAATGAGCGGGAGATAGAGGCTACTTCTAACTGGCGGCTTTCGACTTTAGTGCCTTCACTCATAAGCTGCAAATAATCTACAACAATCAGCCCTATCTTTTTTGAACTGGTCGAAAGATCCCGGGCAAGTTTTCGGGTTCTCTGCTTAAAATCCCAGCTCGAAAGGCTGGCCGAATCATCGATGTATAAATCTGTTTTGAGAAGTTCTTTTAAAGCATTGGAAATTTTTTCGGCTTCTGGCTTGGTAAACATTCCGTTCTGCAGTTTATTGCCTTCGACATGAGCGTGTGTGGCAATTAAACGTTTGACCAGCTCAAGACGGGGCATCTCTAAAGAAAAAAACACCACCGGTACCTTGGTTCTATAAACTGCGTGCAGGGCCATGTTCAGGGCAAGGGCGGTTTTACCGACGGACGGGCGGGCAGCCAGGATGATCAGCTGCCCTCCATTGAAACCGTGGGTAAAATGATCAAGATTTGTAAAGCCAGAACTTAAACCAATAGTTTCTCCCCGGTTATTGAACAACTGCTTGAGATGTTCGGCAATCTCACCTTCAATGGTACGAATATGCTGAACATCTTGCGTAAAGGTGCGGTTGGCCACCTGAAACATTTTCGCATCTGCTTTACCGAGCAGTTCTTCGATTTCCAGACCAGATTCTAAAGTAAGCCCCTGAATATCTTTCAGGGTAGCCATCAGTTCCCGGCGCAATGAAAGATCTCTGACCCGGCGCTGAAACGTTGAGAGACTCAGTGTTGTCGCCATCGAAGAAGTTTCGATTATATAGCTGCGATTGCCTGCCTTCTCCAGATTGTTTTCTGTTTTGAGACGGGCGATTATGGCAATAGGGTCTACACTGGAGGTCTGTTCATATTCCTGTAGAATTGCATTGTAAAGAATAGAATGTTTTTCGAAATAAAAAGAAGAAGGCTGCAGGTCCCGGGTAACTTCTGTAATCGTCGCCGGGTTCTGCATGAGAGTGCCAAGAACGACCCTCTCAGATTCTTCATCGAATAACTGCATTTGTTATTTTTTCATCGCCGGTCACGCCGGCAATGAGATTAACACTATTCTGCAGATTCTTGAGTTTGGTTTTCAGTTTCGGGAACAGATTCTTCGGCGGGTGGCTCTTCTGCTTTTTTCTCAACTATGGGTGCATCTGCTTTGACGATGACCTGTATTTTGCTGACAACGCCCTCATGCAGTCGAATTTCAACTTCATGAGTACCAACCGTTTTGATTGGTTCTTCAAGATGAATAGAGCGGCGATCAACCGGAAAACCGGCTTCTTCGAGCTTTTTCTGAACGCCAATATTGGTAACACTGCCAAACAGTTTGCCTTCTTCACCGGCTTTCAGAGTAAATTCAATTACTTTGCCATGAATTGTTTTTGCGGTTTCTTCAGCAGTTTTCTTTCTTTTTAAGATTTTTTTCTGCCGAACATTCTCAAGAAACTGGCGTTCTTTCTGGCTGCGGCCATCGGCACTCAAGACCAGCCCGCGTGGAATAAGATAATTACGGGCAAAACCGTTTTTTACTTCTTTGATTTCACCGGCCCGGCCTAAGCTGGGGATGTCAGATTTTAAAATAACTCGCATGAATTCCCTCTTGTATTTTTGATCTAAATGGAAGGTTGAACAGGTTGTAAAGCTCTTTTTCGAAAATCGAAGAAGAAATCAGCAAGCCCCAGAGTGCCCATACCGCCCAAAAAGAAGAAGGCTACATAGGGAATAAACATGGTGATGAGCATGATTCCCATGAATATCCAGTTACTGGGCATGAGACGCACTTCGAGAAATACGCTCAGTATACCAATGCCATGCATGACATACAGCATGCCCATGATGATGACCAGATTTATGGCAATCGCATTGGGTAAAGTGGGTACCTGCAGACGAAATGAAACCAGTGGCAAGATACAGGCTCCCAGAAAAAGCCACACTGCATATTCGGGCATACGAAAGAGGTTGAGGCTGCCAACCGGCAGACTGGCACCGGTGCGTCTTTTGAGCAGAACCCGCATGGTGAATAGTGTCAGCAAGATGGTGATCGAGTTTTGCAGAAAAGTGTAGCCACCGGCATATTGTAAAAGATAACTGCGGGCCATTTCGGCAAAGTTTTCTACATTTACCCCGTCATTTTCGAACAACTGTGCTGCTTTCGGCAGAACCTCAGCAAGCTGGTTCGATAAAACGGGCCGGGAAATATAATCTAATGCTAAATATGTAAAACCGATTGCATGCACAATCAATAGAATTGCCAGTAACTGCAGAGTATGGGGTCGAGTCAAAATATGATCGCGGTGTACCCACAGACGGGAGTAATCCATCACTATCTTCATATACATTTCCCGTTTTCTTTCTGGATCGTCTGTTTTCAGCAGGGTATCGCGAATCTGTAATCGGGAAGGCAGATCGATTGAGATCATTCTTTGCAGAAGGTTGTCTGGGCTAAAAGCCTCGAGCGAGAGAATTACCGTCAACAGTACAATTGCACTGCCACCCGGCAGCCAGAAGTGAGTGCGCCATGGCTCAGGTAAAAACAGAGATGCAGCACAAAGAAAGGCAAACCCGCCACGAATTGCCCAGGAGATTTTTCCCGGCCGATAGAGTAAGGCTGCTACGGCCCCCCACACTAAACTCAGTGGAAAGCCGAGCAGATTTTCATTCATTTACTTGGCGTTGAATGGCATCAAGCCTGCCATGCGGGAACGTTTGATCGCTTTCGCCACCAGTCTTTGGTGTAAGGCGCAAGTACCTGTCAGTCGACGCGGCAGAATTTTACCTTTGTTTGAGACCAGTCTTACCAGTAATTCTGTCTTTTTATAATCAATTGCGAGGTCTTTATTTTCACAGAATCTGCAGGTCTTTTTGCGGAATCTGCCGCCACC
>JAGRNJ010000008.1:62175-85687 GCA_020440825.1 Leptospiraceae bacterium
CTCAGACCGATCACCACCGGTATCGCCATCTCGTGCACCTTTAGTATCCAGAAATTGAAAACTTTCGATCATGATTTCCACTTTCGAATTTTTTTTGCCTTCCTGGTTTTCCCAGCTTGACCAGCGCAGGCTGCCATCGACACCGATTCTACTGCCCTTTTTCAGGTACTTTGAAACTGTTTCCGCTGTACGCCCGAATGCGATGCAGTCAAAAAAACCGGCCTCATCGCGGCCTTCACCGGATTCTTTGTTGTAGATATATCGATTGCTCGCAAGACTGATTCGGCATACAAAGCTGCCTTTGTTGGTAGCCTTCATTTCAGGATCCCGGGTGAGCCTGCCCACCAGGATTACACGATTCAGGTCGCCGGCCATTAGCCTGCCCGGGTTACCAGTGACTTAATAATGCCGGCGTTGACATTGATATCACTTGTAATTTGTGCAATATTTGCAGGATTTGCAGTGATATTGTAAAAGTAAAATTTCCCACGGGTGTGGTGATTTGTTTCATGGAACAGATTTCGATTGCCCCATTCTTCACTGCTCTTGACAGTGATATTTCGTTTTTCAAGGTCTGTATTCAACTGGGTCTGGTATCGGTTCAGCTCTTCTTCGCCTGAATCCTGAAAAACCAGTACCATTTCATAGTTACGGTTTTCTGCGCTCATATTTTCCTCCTATGGCTTACAGAGCACCTCATTTACGATGCTCAGAAGGACGCACGTACATAAAGAGAATTTCAGATATGGCGACAACCTATTTATCATTGAAGGTTTTGAATTGCGGCAAAAGACTTTTTGATTTGAAATTTTGAGACGGCCAGGCCCGATGGGCTATGTGTACAGGGAACTGGTTGCAGAGAGCTTGTAAGTTGTTACCATTCTTAGTTGCATGTTTTGTATACAATTGTTCTGCATTGCTGTACACGCCCGATATTGAGACCCAGACTCTGCTTGAAAAGTACGCTGCTTCACCCTCACAGTTTATGGAGCTTGATGGCATGCAGGTACATTATCGCGATGAGGGAAAGCTAAACATGCCGGTTGTCGTTTTACTGCATGGCAGTGCCTCTTCTCTTCACACCTGGCAGGGCTGGGCAGATCTGTTGCAGGCTGACTACAGGGTGGTCAGGCTTGACTTGCCCGGTTTCGGCCTGACAGGGCCGAACAATGAACATGATTATAGTGCAGAGTATTATTCTAAATTTTTGCAGAAATTTCTTTCTGCTCTGAAAATTCAAAAGTATCATCTGGTCGGCAATTCTTTGGGCGGATGGATTGCCTGGAACCATGCGGTAATACATCCGCAAAATTTGCTCACCCTGACCCTGATTGATTCTTCGGGTTACCCGATGCTGGCTCCGCCTTATCTGTTTCGAATGGCCCGTTTACCCTATTTGTCAGAATATATCGTACACTTGACCCCCCGGTTTCTGGTACGCTGGAGCCTGTTCAGCGTTTTCTACAATACAGATCTGGTCGACGACTCTATGGTCGAACGTTACTATGATCTTCTGTTGCGAACCGGAAACCGTGATGCATTTCTCGACAGAATTCGTACTACAGTTTCACTGCAGGATACTCCCGATAAACTGGCAACAATTCAAACCAGAACCCTGGTACTGTGGGGAGAACATGATTTGCTGATTCCGCCTTCTCATGCCGAAAGATTCAGGCAGGATCTGCCGAATTCGACCCTCGTCATGATTCAAGATGCGGGACACTTTCCTATGGAAGAGCAGCCGGGTGAATCATGTTCTGCGTTTATGAGCTTTATTAAAGATGCCGATACTGAAGAAAATGCAGGCAAAAATTGAATCGGTAAGTAATTCAATTTCTTTATTGCAATTAGTATTGCCAGATAAAAGGCAATATAAAACTGCTTGTCAGAATGACATACGTATACTGAGAAAACCTTATAGAGCAGGGTAGTTATGAAAAATATAAAACGATTATTTAAAATTATTTCCGTTGGTTTTGTGGCATTATCCGCCTTTGGACCATTGCAGGCCGGTGATGCGATAACAGAGCTGCAAAAGGCGGGTGAAGGCCGGTGTTCATCGGAATTGCTGCAGTCTTATGAGAAGGCATTGGCCCCCATGCTGTCTTCATTGCCAGACGATGAAAATCTTTTAGGCGCGATTTCCAGCGTGATTCCCGTTGCTTGTGATGTGAATCTGCCAGACTGGCGTTTACAGATGTCGTTTTCGCTGGGGCACTATGCACTTGTACAGGGGCTCTCAGCTGCCAGCGTTTCTGAATTGACCCGCCTGACCTCATCTGCACCGGTTGGCAAAGAATTTTATGTCGCTGCGGGAAGAGTGTATGAGAAAACTATTTCTGCCAAAGTATCGAATGCAGAAGCCGGCGATGTCTTACAGGGCATTATTGCAGCTCGCTTGAAGTCTGCCCAGATGGAGGCTTATGCGCTTATCTATTTACGAGAGAGAAATGATGGCAAAGATCATGCCCAGGCCCTGGCTTCTGCAAATGAAGCACTGCCAAGACTGCGCAGAAACACGAATCTAGAACGTTTAAAAGATGAGTTTTCCCTGCCCGGCGATGCATGGGAAGAGTTTCAATTGAGTGCAGCGCGAAAAGCATGATGACTCCGCGGCTGCTGATCGCACTGCCGCAAAACTTTTCATTCCTGGCAAAATTGCCCTCCCGTTTCATGGCTACAGTGGTAGCCGACAAGGGAATGGTAAACGGGGTTCGGGTTTATGAACTCAAAATTCAGGGCTCTATTTTACGGCTTCGTTCCCAGGTTCCATTACCAGTCTCCGAAACCATTACCGTTGAGAAGACTTCCGATCTGGGAAAACTGAAACTGTTGACAAAGACTCCCGATCGAATAACCGAAAAGATAAATACTACCGCGCCCCCAGAGGCACCCGGTATTGCCGATTCAAGTTTCAGTGAAACCCTCCCTGTCTGGCAAAAAGTTTTCACTTCTCTAGCTTTGGCGATCTGGGAGCGGGAAAAAAACCGACCTGAGTTCCAGGGTCTGGGAGAAAAATTCGGATTTTCTCTGCAGGGAGATGTACCTCTGCACGGTGTATTTGTACCATTCAAATCGGGTCTGGTAAACCGCTATCGATTGTATCTGCATGTGGCAAATGCAGATGAAGAAGATGCAAAACAACTGGCAGAGATTTTGAAAGATTTTAACATCGAATCAGTATCTCTTGTCTCGCGTGATACCATTGATTTGATTTCACGCGGCGTTAAATCCATTGTATGAGCAGCTCTATTGGCAGCAATTCTCACTGAGAACTGCAACAGCGTTCGCCAGTTAAACGATTTACAGTCTGGGAATTGCACGGTGCTTGTCCCAATATGCGGGCTTTCTTCACTGTTTTAACAACATTTATCACATTCTTTTGCGCAGCTCAAGGTGTGCACAGTGTGGTGATCAACGAGGTGTTAGCAACAGTTGGTAACCAGCCCATTACCTTGATCGACCTCAAGCAGGAACAATCTTATTTTGAAAAACGAAAAGGGTTGAACAATTCGGGAAGAAACGATCCCAGCCAGATTCTCGACCTGCTGATCTCGCGGGCAATTGTCGACATGATTGCCGAAGAAGAGTCAATCACGGTGCCCAATGAAAGAATTGAAGCAGCCATTGACCGAGAGATGCAAATGCGCGGTTTTTCTGAACGCGATGCATATGAAAAAAAAGTAGAGCGCGAGCTCGGTATTCCCTGGAGCGAGTACAAACAGGAACTTACCCGCCAGTTAAAAACCCAGCAGGTGATTCAGTTGAAAGTCACAGTGCCGAACCCGAGTATGAGCCAGGTTCAGGAATGGTATAAATCAAACAAAGACAAACTGGGTAAGAAAATTGTTTTTCGCATGATTCAAAAAACTTATAATTCATCGAATGAGCTGCAGGTCTCCCGCGATATGAAAAACGCTCTTGCTGAAGCTTATCGAAATTTTGCCGCCGCTGCCCAGAAATATTCTGATCACTCCAGTGCGTCGCGGGGCGGCCTGGTCGGGCCTCTGCGTCTCGATGAAGTTGCCAGAATGGATCCTCTTTTAGCTGGGGCTGTTAATAATCTTCGTACGGGTCAGGTTTCCCAGGTCTTTGTCGGGCAGGGCGGATACTATATTGTCAAAGTTGAAAACCAGCAGACAATAGCGATTGATGAAGTTTATGACCAGATTCGCGGATTGCTCATGGCGCAGAATGAGCAGGCAGCTTTTGCAGAATGGATCAAAGAACAGAAGCGCCGCGTGGCTGTAAAAGTTTTCTGGGACGGATACGAGAGCAAATGATGAATACTGGCGTGCCGGTCTGGGTTCGCCTGTCGAGCGAGGTTGCTGAGGTCTGGAGCAAGGCAACGACAAATGCTTCAGAGCTTGATGCCGATGCACTGATAAAAACTTTCTGCAGCAAATTAAAAGACTATTCAAAAATTTATATTTCCTGCCCTTCAGAAGAATTGACTGCCCGACTCAAGCAGCATCTGCCTGATTTGATCGTGATGAGCTGGGCGGATGACCTCACTCTGCTGAAAAAAATATTCGCTGAAAATTCTGACGCCGATATGGTGGTTGAAATCAATGGTATTTTTCCTCTTTTGAGTATGGCCTCGAGTTCAAAACTCTGGCAATTACAGAATAAATACAGTGCAGATTATGCCTACTCAGAAATCCATCCGCCGGGTACAATACCTGTATTCTGGGGTAGAGATTTTCTCGAACAGTGGGAATTGAATGAATTTACTGAGTTTCCCATTGAAAATGATTTGTCTCAATTCGTTGAGAAAAACATCAATAAATTTCATGTTGAAGTCGCCTATGCTGATCCCGACATACGGCTCTTGCGGCTTGATTTCTCTTGCAGCAGTAAACGCAGTATGCTTGAGACCCTTCAGTTTCTCAATGAATTATCGGATGAAGAAGAAATTTTATCGGCGATTGAAAAGGCAGTGCAAAAGAATCCGGTACTGTTGCGACAGCTACCGGGTTATCTGGAGCTTGAGTTTTCTTCGAATTGTGAGTATGGCTGCACTTTTTGTCTTCGCCAGTATCAACCGCAGCCGAGCAAACAGCTTGAGCAGAATGTTTTTGCCAAATTAATTGAACAACTGGATCTGCTGAAAGCCCCTATCGGTCTTTGTGTCGGCGGCATGGGAGAGCCACTGGAACATGAATCTGCTTTACCGTATTTACAGAAACTCATGGCACACCCGCTGATACATACTCTGGTTCTGGAGACCAATGGGTCCCGCCTCGATACAATTTTGCCACTGGCCGATTCGGCTGATATTCAAAAACTCAGGGTGATTGTGAATATAAATTCTTTGCAAAATTATACACAATTGCAGGTACCGCCCTCGGGAATCGCACTCGGCGATATTGACCGGCATATTAAAGCTTTCGCAGAGAAACTGAAAGACAGCTCAAAATCCCAAATGTATCTGCAAATGCTCAAGATCATTGATAATGAAACGGAAGTCGATGAAATTTATGCAAAATGTGATGAGCTGGGAGTGCAATTTCTATTTCAAAAATATAATTCTTATGCCGGTCAAATGGAAGAAAAGAGAGTCAGTGACATGACCCCGCTTGAGAGATTTCCCTGCTGGCATCTGCGCCGAGATCTTGTAATTCGTGCGGATGGCTCTGTGCCTTATTGTAAGCAGGATATGCAAGGTGAAAACAATCTCAATAATATTCAGCAGTCTTCTTTAGCACAAATCTGGGCAAATCAGAATGAAGCATGGGCACGGCATTACAACAAAGATTACTCAGATTTTTCTTTGTGTGATAAATGCGACGAGTATTATACATTCAACCTTTAAGTTATATTTTCTATAAAATGTGCGTGACTTTAGGTGCATCTAAATTATCATGTTTTGAAGAATAATTTAAGATTGAAATTAACTCTGACTGAAGAATTTTGAGAATTGTAAATAGCCTCTGAAAATGTTGGCTCTCTTTTCAGGTAAACCTGTTCACGATTGAGTAGCTTGAAAAATGTTTGATCGTTTAAGTGCTTCTTGACTCAGCCAAGCATCTGTTGAATTTTCTGTACTGAAAACTTTGTGAAATTATTTTTTAAAGGAGTAGCCAATCCAAAAAATTAAGGTTGCCTGCATCGGGAATTATGTTCCTCGACAATGTGGCATTGCAACATTTACCCGAGATCTGGTCGAGGCGATATTGAATCGTCATAAAGATAGTATTGAAATTTGTGTGTTTGCTATGAATGACAGTAAAAACACTTATGATTACCCTGCAGTTGTAAAACACCAGATTGTAGCAACAGAACAGAAAAATTATGTAGAAGCAGCAAAACTAATAAACTTCAGCGATGCAAATATTTGTATTCTTCAACATGAATATGGAATTTTTGGAGGGAAAAATGGCATTTACCTTCTTTTACTGATAAGTAAATTAACAAAACCTTTGCTGGTGACTCTGCACACTGTACTTAAAAATCCGTCATATAGCGAAAAAGCTATCATTCAGGCAATTTCTCATAAAGCAGAAAAATTAATCGTGATGAGTGAACGGGCGAGAGAATTCTTAATTGAAAGTTATGGCATTACGGAAAATAAAATCGCTATAATTGAGCATGGTGTACCTGATTATGATGTGACTGACAGAGAGAGCTTCAAGAAAAAACTGAACTTAGAAGGAAGAAAACCAATATTAACTTTCGGTTTGTTAAGCCGGGACAAAGGTATTGAAACTGTCATCAGTGCGTTACCTGACATCGTTCGTAAACATCCAGAAGTATTGTATGTTGTAATAGGTAAAACTCATCCGGCAGTTATTAAAGCTTCAGGCGAAGAATATAGAAACTATTTAATGTCTCTGGTTGAAAAAAATAAGCTAAGCAATCATGTTCACTTTATAAACAAATTTGCCTCTAATGAAGAATTATTCAGTTATCTTGGTGCAGCAGATATTTATGTTATCCCGAACTTGAATAAAGCACAGATAACAAGTGGAACTTTGGCATATGCCGTTGGGGCCGGTTCTGCTGTCGTCTCAACCAATTTCTGGCATGCACAAAGTTTGCTTTCACAGGGCCGTGGTAGGTTGTTTCATCCGGGTGATTCTGCTTCTCTTTCATCAATTTTGAATGAATTGTTAAGCAAACCTGAGCTTCTCGAGAATATGAGAGCAAATGCTTATGCATATGGTCGTAAAACGAGATGGCCAGAAATTGGTGAAAAGTATGCAAATCTTATTATTGATACTGTGGATAATTGGTCAGGAAACTTAGATGTTTCAGAACCCATTATTAATCCTCTTGCATTGCCAGATTTTGATCTCACATATATTGAGAAAATGACAGATGACACAGGGATTTTACAGCATGCAAATTATACAGTACCAAATCTGAAAGAAGGGTACTGTATTGATGATAATGCCAGGGCGTTATTACTGTGTGTTATGTCTTACCGGCAGAAAAAAATAGACGAATCTTTAAACTTAATGCGCAGGTATCTTGCCTTTATTGATTACATGCAAAACGAAGAAGGTTCATTTCGTAATTTTTTAGGCTTTGACCGAGCTTATCTTGACCAGACAGGATCTGAAGACAGTTTCGGAAGAACCATCTGGTCATTGGGTTATCTTTTACGTTTTGCACCCAATGATGCATACTTTAAACTGGCAAAAGACATTTTTCTCAAAGCACGTGAAAATTTTCACAAACTTGAATCATTGCGGGGTATTTCTTTTACGATACTAGGATTAGCTCATTATCTTCATCATTCCCCAGCAGATAATGAACTTCGTAATCTGCTAGAGCTGTTAACTCAAAAACTGTTGAATACATATGAAACCAATCGAGATTCTGATTGGCACTGGTTTGAATCAAAGTTAACGTATGCAAACGGAATGATTCCATTGGCTCTGTTACAGTCGCATGAGATTTTGAAAGATAAAAGAAGTCTTACAATAGCTCTTGAAGCTTTGAAGTTTCTTGGAGAGGTTACTTTCAAAAAAGGATACTTCTCTCCGGTTGGCAGTGATTTCTGGTTCGAAAAGGGGTCAGAGAGAGCGCACTTTGCGCAACAGCCGATTGATGCCATGGCAATGGTCATGGTGTATTACCAGGCTTACTATGTGACCGGTGAAGTTCAGTTCGCTGAATCAATGGCAATCGCTTTTCGCTGGTTCTTAGGCGAAAATGAACTGGGAATACCCTTGTATGATTTTGAATCTCACGGCTGTTGTGACGGGCTGGAAAGCTCTGGAATCAGTGACAATCAGGGAGCAGAGAGCACAATAGCCTTTCACCTGGCCCATTTAACAGTTTTGCTGGCCAATGAATCTTAGTAAACTGAAGATCAGTTCACGTATTCTGGGAATACAAAGAGGTATAAAACGAACATAATTCAAAGATATAATCGAAATCCTATTTTAACAAAAAAAGATATTCCATATGAGGTAGCAACAGTTCATAATGCAGCGGTCTGCAAATACTTAGATAAATATATAATGATCTTTCGATCCCATTTGCATAATGGTCGTTCGATACTGGGTTTGGCGCAAAGTGATAATGGTTTTGATTTTGAGGTTTCCCCGAAGCCATTTATGACCCCTAGTCAGCATGGTATGTTTCAACAATATGAAGAATACGGGATTGAAGACCCGCGCATAACTCTAATCGACGATAGTTACCATATAACGTATAGTGCTTATTCGAGGTATGGTGTAAGAATTGGTCTGGCCACAACTAAAGATTTTATCAACATTGAAAGAGTTTCCCTTATCACAGAGGCAGATTATCGAAATGTCGTTCTCTTCCCGGAAAAATTCAATAACTTATATGCAAGACTTGACAGGCCGCATTCAGAAATCTGCCCATGGTCAATCTGGATATCTTATTCGCCAGATTTAGTATATTGGGGTGAGTCCCGATTAATAATGAAACCCGTAGATTATCATTGGGATCAAATGAAAATAGGTCCAGGCGCTCCGCCTTTCAAAACCCATAAAGGCTGGCTCCATATTTATCACGGAGTATTTCCCACAATGGATGGCAGCGTATATCGTTTAGGTGTGGCACTGCATGACCTGAATGATCCTTCGTTAATTCTCGGTGTCTGCGATCACTGGATCTTACAACCCGAAGAGCAGTATGAGATCACCGGCTATGTACATAACGTAGTATTCTGCTGTGCTGCTGTGCCAGAACAAGACGGAACAGTTAAAATTTATTGGGGCGGTGCAGATTCCGTTATGTGTGTAGGGGTGGCCATAATCGACGAATTAATAGAGCTTTGCCTTAATAATTCGCGGCCTGCCATCTAAAATGCGAATAGCGGTATTGGCACCAATCTGCTGGCGAACACCACCATTGCATTATGGACCATGGGAGCAGATTGCCTCAAACATTGCTGAGGGATTTGTTGAAAAAGGGTTTGATGTTACATTATTCGCAACAGCAAATTCTCAGACAAAAGGTAAACTTGAAGCAGTTTGTGGTACGGCCTATGAAGAGAATAAAGAGCTCGATGCCAAAGTCTGGGAATGCTTGCATATAAGCCATCTGATGCAGAATGCAGATCATTATGATATTATTCACAATAATTATGATTTTTTGCCTCTCTCATATTCTCGCTTAATTCATACACCGATGGTTACAACAATTCATGGATTTTCTTCCCCCAAAATCATTCCTGTTTATAAAGAGTATAATGACAACAATTACTATGTCTCAATCAGTAACTCTGATCGATCACCTGAACTTGAATATGTTGCTACGGTCTATAATGGAATTAAAGTGGCTGATTTTTCTTTCAATGAGTTTCCTGAAGATTATTTATTATTCTTCGGAAGAATTCATCCGGATAAGGGAACCAGTGAGGCAATAGAAATTGCAGAAAAGTCTGGTAAAAAACTTATCATTGCCGGTATTGTTCAGGACGCAGAATATTTTAAACAAAAAATAAAACCATGTTTAAATGAAAATGCAGTTTTTATCGGAGAGGCCGGCCCCCTGAAAAGAAATTCATTATTGGGCAAAGCCTGCGCCTTATTGCATCCTATTAAATTTAATGAGCCGTTTGGCCTTAGTGTTGCAGAGTCAATGCTTTGCGGTACCCCGGTCATTGCATTCAACCGACGCTCAATGCCAGAATTGATACAACATGGTAAAACCGGATATTTGGTAGAGACTGTAGACGAAGCTGTTCAAGCCGTTGATAATGTTAAAGAAATCAATCGTCATGAGTGTCGAGACTGGTCTATGAAAAAGTTTTCCCAGGAAAAAATGATTGAAGATTATTTGAATGTTTACAAAGCCATACTTGAGTATCATTGAAACACTGAATAGTTTCAATATTCTACTAGAGAAGATTACACAACGGGTGAGCGGATTAGAGCATTCAACAGTTCTTCAATATTGATTGTTGCATAAGTTGATGCAGTATCTGAGATACCATATGGCAAAACCAGGACATCATTATGAATCATTGAGCCACATGAGTATACGACATTCGGTACGTAGCCTTCTCGTTCGTCTTCATTAGGCCCCAGCAACGGCTCTTTCAGGTATCCGATAATTTTTGCAGGGTTATCTAGATCCAGTAGTACTGCACCTATGCAATATCTTCGCATCGCACCAACCCCATGGGTTAACATTAACCATCCTTCTTTGGTTTCGATTGGTGAGCCGCAGTTGCCAGATTGAATTATTTCCCATGGATGAATCGGGTTTTCTAATTTATCTGCATTTTGCCATAAATTCAGGTTATCTGAGTACATTACATAATTATTGGTGCCATCGTAGCGGGAAAGCATAACGTATTTTCCATTAATTTTTCGTGGAAACAGTGCCATACCTTTATTTCGGGCATATTTTCCATTTAGAGGTCGAATCTTGAAATTATAGAAGTCTTTTGTTTGAATTAATCTGGGTAAAATCGTAAAACCATCATATGCTGTATAGGTCGCAAAATAAATAATGCTGCCATCTTCATCTGTAAATTTCACAAAGCGGGCATCTTCAATACCATTGCGCTCAGTATAAGAAATAGGAAAAATTACCCTTTCAGAAACTGCTGTATCGAGAGAAAATTCAATTTCGTAATGAGAGTCGGCGAGCCAGCTGATCGTTTTTACCGCTGTCTTTTCAGAATCAGTTAGTTCTGGATCTTTCATTGCTTCTTCAATTAAAAAATGTAATCGATCATATGTAAATTTATCTTCAAGTTTATTCATAATCATTTGAATTGTTTGTTTGATAAGATTTATATTGTTTTCTGTTTGTTTATTCCCATTAAACTGGTATATATTCATTTCATGTAATTTTTTAAAAAAATCGACCTTAATATAAATATGGCGATTGACTACTTCAGGAACATCGAGCAATTTACTGACAGATTCGAGTATAATCTTATTGCCTTGATCGATATATCCCTCTCGAAAAACTAAAGAAGAAATATGACCTTCGCCGGTTGCCCGAAAACTGAGAATTATTCTTTTCTCTTTTTCCTGTTCAAGGCCAGACTGGTCGGGATGCTCGACTATCGATGGATTAAAAAAAGCAGCTGATTCAATTGAATACTCCATTGTGTAATATGCACCAATCAAAAGTTTTTTGCTGCGGCTTTTGAATTCAATATCGGTATTGATAATCTGAAGTAAAGACTGCAAATTAACAATTTTTTCAACTGTGATTTCACTGATTACTTGAGGATTCAAATTGCTGAAAATTGAGAAAATCTGATCAAAGTTTTTCTCGAAAATTTTTGAAATGTTTCTGTGCCGTTTGGAAAAATTTCTTAGAATGTTATTCAGATTTTCCTGTATATCAGAGTCAGATAAATTCAGAACCCTGCTTATAATCGAATAATTTCTTTCAACGCCAGCTGAATAATGAAACCTTGAGATGATTCTAGCAGGTTCCGCTTTAAATCGAAGTCCACTGCGATTGATAATAACAGGCATATTTAAATTCTCCTTTCCAAGAAATAGCAGGAGATTTCTGATTAGCCATTAAGTCTTATACTCAGCTTTTTCGAATCAAATTTTCAATTTCTCTACAGAAGGTCATTATCGTAATGGCGATGCTGCTGCCCACCAACAATAGTCTTTGGCTCAATGATTTTGTAACAGAAAAAAATATACAGGTTCAGCTAAATGAATTGAAACCCCAAAGCTGTCAGCTCAGTATTCCATTCTTTTTTCCAGCGTAATTCAGCAGGGCGGAATTCGGTGTTCCCGAGTTTGATCTGATACGGTTTGGTTTCATCTGCATTCAGTTTTTCAATGTGAACATTTCTTACCACCATACTGCAGCCGCTTTTAGATTCATCGAGAATAAAGCACATTATATCTTGATTGGCAGAATTTTTTAAAATGACTAGGTCATAGCCCAGTGGCTTATGACGTTTTTCTTTTCGTTTTTCAGTTTTCATTTTTGTTCCTTTTGAGTGGGACTGAATCCTGCCCGAAAATAATACATTGCATAACCCGAGCATGCCACGACAAAAATTCCCAGAATATACTCTAGACCCGGTATCATGATCTGGTATTTTTGTGTCATGTACAGTATGCTGCCCAGCATCAAGACTAATCTTATAAGTTCTAATGGCAGTGCCCACCGGCGGGACTCTAAAATGCCGCTCCATGCGATAACCATCAGCCAGATGATGGCACTGCCTGCACCGCGTTCCAGGCCTGTCAGGGGAGATTTTGGTGAAATTACCAGAAGCATAAAGGCGAGCCCGAGAGCAACATGCAGAGAAAGATAAGGTACTGAACCGTAAAAAGATTTTGCTGTATATTTAATTTGTTCCTTAAGAGTCATTCCTGTTTTCTTAGGAGCAGAATTTTCGATGCCGCGAGGCATCCACCCCGGAGGCATAAACCATACTTTCAGTTTATCCCAGAAATAAGGAGCCTGCCATGACAGTTTGGCCAGAACTTTATAATGGTGAAAATTTATTGTGAGGGGATTATAAGACTTAGGATGGTCAAGTACGCCATAACAGACTTCTTCGATTTCCGGCTCAAATGTTCCGAACATTTTGTCCCAGATAATCATGAATTCGCTGAAGTTTTTATCTATGTACTGCGCATTCGTACCATGATGCACACGATGGTGTGAGGGAGAGTTGAAAATAACCTCAAAGTAGGGCATCTTGTCAATGGCACGGGTATGATGCCAGAAACTCATAAACAGATGAATGCCCACAGTTCCATAAATAAAAACCGGTTCAAAACCAAGGAAGGGCAGGGGTAGAAAAAATAAAAAAGAATATAAACGCATTGTCACACTCGCCCGCAGTGCAACGCCGAAATTGAATTCTTCAGCAGAATGGTGAGGGCTGTGTGCGGCCCAGAAGAGATTTACACGGTGCCCAAAACGATGGCACCAGTAAAAAAGAAAATCAATTAGTATCAAAAGTATAATACCCGACCACCAGGTTGTAGGAATTTTGTAAATGGCGTAATCTGTATATATAATCCCATAGCCCCAGAAAATTAGAACAGCAACCAGAAGATTTACAGTCTGGTTACCGATTGCTGTTCCTAAATTGGCGACCCCTTCCTGAAAAGAGTAGTACCCTTTTTTTGCGAAAAAATTGTAGCTAATCTCTATGATGAGCAAGAGTATAGCAATGGGGGTTACAAAAGCGTAAGGATTAAATTTGTCCAAAATTATTCTCCGTATTTATAATTTATTTTAACATAATAACGTTATTTCTTTTGTAAAGCCCATTTCAGAATTTTTTTACATTTACAGACTGCATTTTTTCAATATCACCTTCACCAAAAAAAGCGGTAAAAGCCTCAGGAATGGTGAGTGCTTTCATTGTTGCAGGTCTCTGTTCAATTCGGGTATTGAGTACTTCGAGTAAAGGTCGTGACTCTGCTGTGTATCTTTCTATTGCAAAATCATCTCGATGTCCTTTTGGTTCGGCAATTCTCTGAAAATACATAGCCTGACCCATCATGGGGCCAATGCCACTCATTTGAAACATTAGCCATTGTAGAGTTTCTGACTTTTCATTTTTATCATGGGGTAAAAACTTGCCATATTTTTCTGCCAGGTACCAGAGAATTGCAGCAGACTCAAAAACAGAAAAATCACTGTTTGTTCGATCTACGATAGCCGGGATTCGGCCATTGGGATTTATTTTTAGAAACCAATCTGATTTCTGCTCTTTTTTTGAAAAATCAATCGTGATAAGGTCATAGCCAATTTCTGCCTCTTCTAAAAAGATCACCGGTTTCCAGCCGTTCATGGTTGCGGCAGTGTACTCATTTATTGATTATCATGCAAAGGTTGCATGACGATAATAAATTATCTCTATGAAATTCCGTGCGATTATCCAGGCTCGTCTTGATTCTGCCCGACTGCAAAATAAAATATTAGAAGATGTAGGCGGGTCACCTCTGCTCGAACATATTACAAACCGTTTGAATAAAATCAGTGAACGCGAGTTCAGTGTTGTTATTGCCTGCCCGGTTGAAGATCAGGAAGTCTTGCGACAGAAATTTTCTTCTTCCAGGATTAAGGTCGTAGGCGGAGACACCTTTGATGTCTTATCGCGATATTTGAATGCTTCGCAAGATCTATTGGCAGAAGATTATATTATAAGACTCACTGGCGATAACCCGTTTCCCGATCTCGGTTCTTTTGAGTCCTGTATAAATTTCTCAAAATCAGACGGCCCTGAATATTTTTATCCCACCGGTTTGCCTCTCGGGATGGGTTTCGAATTTTTCAGAGCATCGGCTTTGAGATCCCTTCTTTTCAGAGATTTACAGCCTCACCACAAAGAGCATGTAACAATTTATTTTCGTGAACATAAACATCTTTATGATATTGCTGAACTGCCTGTAGGGCCATTTGTCGATTCTGAGTCGGGTAAACACTACCGCCCCGATATTCGTTTGACAGTTGATGAACCCGACGATCTTGAGATGGTGAGAAAAACGTTTCTTCACTTTCAACAACTCGGCAATCCCATGTTCGGGGCGAGAGACGTCTCTGCCCTGTATGCGCATATGCCTGGCTTTTTTCGCGATAACCTCAGTGTTCAGCAAAAGAGTGCAACAAGTGTTGATCTGCGCAATCGTTAATCTGTTGAGCGAAATATGAGATTTGAGGTTTAAACAATCGGTGAGTATCATTTTAAAAATTGATAAAGATAATTCCTGTGATGAGGAAGCCCCCAGAATAATATTTTTATGTGCAGATCCGCTTTACCACGGTTACGGCCATATTTCCAGATGTGGAACATTGCAGAAATATCTTCAAGATACTGGTCGAACTTCTCAATTGATAACCGGGAATTTGAGTTTTACTGCACCTGCAGAAATAGATTCTGGGAGTTATCTGATTATACTGGATGCCCGGGATATTCCATTTCCCGAGTGGGCCTTTCAAAAAAATATTACCCGTATTGCTTTTGATAATCGTGGGCCCGGTCGATCACAGGCAGATTATGTTTTTGATCTCTTGCCACATTTTGCAATGAATGATTCAGAATTTTCTAATTCATTGCGAAATATCATCTTGCCTTATTTTTATAAGATGCATAAAAACAAAGTGAGCAAGTCTTCGTTACAGTTGGTTCGACAGACAGATGCCTCTCGAACCCGCAGAAAAATTTACAGCTCAGCAATGCATCCGTATCGCATGAGCTCAATATCGGTTATGCAAAAAATACAGGCTGTGAGACAGGTGCAGCTTTATTTCGGCCAGACCCTGTTCGAAGCGCTGTTTTTGGGCGCAGATGTGAAGCTGTATTCGATCTCAGAAATACATTATAAACTGGCGCAAGATTTTTTTCGACGCTGGCGCGGATTACCAACCCCGCAGCTCTATTTTGACGGCTCAGGGGCGGCTAGAATGGCACAGGCAATCATGGATATTTCTACCGGGGCCGGTTTGCAATCAGGGTTTTAGACGAACCCGGGCAATTGCGTCCCTCCACAAATTCAATTCATAATCTCGTTTTTCATCGGTCATTGAAGTGGGGTGAAATGTGGCAGAGGGGGGATTGAGATCTTTTAGTTCATCAAAATTAGTCCATAACCCGCCTGCAAGCCCGGCGAGATAAGCAGCACCCAGGACTGTCGTCTCAACATTTCGCGGTCGAATGACCGGTACGCCGAGTAAGCCAGCCTGAAAGTCCATTAAGAAATTATTACGGGTTGCCCCGCCATCTACTTTTAAAAATTCCAGCTTCATGCCGGCGTCTTGCTGCATCGCATTGATAACATCATAGCTCTGCAGTGCAATTGACTTTAAGGCAGCCCGGGTGATTTGTGCAGGTTCAGTATCGCGGGTTAAGCCAAAAATCGCACCGCGGGCATCCTGGTCCCACCACGGGGCGCCGAGGCCGGCAAAAGCCGGAACAAACACCACACCTTCAGATGAGCCCACATCGCGTGCAATCTCTTCTGATTCAGCAGAGTCTGTGAGAAATTTCATCTGATCACGCAAAAACTGAACAACCGCGCCGCCGATAAAGATAGATCCCTCTAGCGCATATACCGGTTTGCCTTCCCGATCTGCAGCGAGTGTTGTAACCAGGCCGTGTTTACTTTGTAAAGGTTTGTCACCAAGATTAAGAACCAGAAAGCAGCCGGTACCATATGTGTTCTTCGCTGAACCCGGTTCGACACAAAGTTGACCAAACAGAGCAGATTGCTGATCACCAATCATCGAGAGAATGGGGATACCATCGGGCAGTGATTTTAACCCTTTTGTTTTGCCGAACTCAGAAGAAGAATTCTGAACCTTTGGCAGCATGGTCATGGGAACCTGTAGTATGTCTGCCAGTTCTTTATCCCACTCTCTGGTATGAATATTGTAGAGCAGGGTACGGCTTGCATTGGTAAAGTCAGTTGCATGCACTTCTTTACCGCTCAAGTTATATAGAAGCCAGGAATCAATTGTACCGAAAGCAAGCTCACCTTTTTGAGCCTGATTTTGCCAGTCTTTATTCTGGTTTAAGATCCATCTTATTTTGGTGCCCGAAAAATATGCGTCAAGCACGAGACCTGTTTTTTTTCGGAAAGTATCTTCATGTTTGTCTTTTTTCAACTGGTCACACATTGCCGACGTGCGCCGGCACTGCCATACGATTGCACGGTGAATTGGTTTCCCGCTTGCTTTATCCCAGACGACAGTTGTTTCGCGCTGGTTGGTAATACCGATACCGATTGCATCTTTGGGATTTGCACCTGCAGCTGCCAGTGCTTTGCCAATCAGTTTTTCAACAGAATTCCAGATTTCATTGGCATCATGCTCAACCCAGCCAGCCTGGGGAAAATGCTGTTTGAATTCTTCATAGCTTGAGCCGATGGTTTCCCCGTTTTTATTGATTAAAAAAACCCGGGAACCGGTGGTACCCTGGTCGATCGTGATTATGTAAGGTTGTCCCATTTTATCTTTCTCCGTTCTGAATTTTATTTTAAGGTACCTCTGTAAAAGTCCTTGATACACTTTTTCAGAAGAGGCACATCTGCACCAGAAAAACTCAGTTATTTCTATCTTTGCCGTCTGTCAAATAACCTTATTTAAGATAGTTGGTCAATACCCTTTCGCGGCCGGTGTTAAAAACAAAAATTTAACGGAATTTCTGAAAAACTGAAAGTTTTGAAGATATTCCTGAAAACATGGATGTTTTCCCGTGCGTTTTGCCCGGAATAACCTCTGAAAAAGTGTATAGAGGGACTTTTCAGAGGTAACTTAAGAAAGACTGCTTGAAAATCTTCTGCGATCATGATTTGTTCTTGCCGTAGTCCCTGCCCGGGGTTAAGTTACCAGAAAACGGGGAAAATATGAAACGTCCATCTAAAGAATTTAAGGAGATTATACCAGAGGGAGAAGAACAGCTTTTTGAATCTTATATTGCTACTTTAACTACTTTGCAGAAAGCAAAGTCTAAAAAATTCGGCAAGGGACGGTTGCTGCATCGTAAGGGTATAATGGGACTCAATGCCCGGTTAGAGGTATTGCCGTCTTTGCCTGTGTATGCATGTCAGGGAATTTTTGCAAAACCGTCAACGTTTCCGGTCATTATTCGACTCTCAAATGGTGGTCTTGATGTGAAAAATGATTCTGCACCAGATATTCGAGGTTTTGCAGTGAAGGTGCAAAAAGTTTCAGGTAAGTCTGTTTTGGATGGCAGCGACCAGACCGAGCAGGATTTTCTAATGATTAATCATTCAAAGTTTTCTGTCGCCCGGGCAGAAGATTTTCTGGATATGCTGGTGGCACTCTCTAAGGGTCCTTTGGCATTGTTTTCGACAATGGCAAAGCGCCACGGATTTTTTGGGATGTTCGGGGCTCTCGGTAATTTATCAAAACTGATGGGCAAAAAATTTGATGGTTTTATGGCCGAAACATTTTCAACGGCAGTTCCTGTGCAGATTGGTGATTATGCAGCCAAAGTTAGAATTCGGCCCTTAGATAATGAATATATTCAGGCTGATAAATCTGATCTCTCTCTTCAGGTGAAAAAGCATCTGCAACAGAAAGACATAACGTATGAAATGCAGTTACAGTTTTTCGTAGATGAAGAGACTACCTCTCTCGAAGATGGCTCAAAAGAATGGCCAGAAGAAGAGTCGCCGTTCATAACTGTTGCTCATCTGATCATACCGCAGCAGCCAACCGATGGCGCTGCCTTTGACGATTTACAGGCTCAGGTAGAACTGCTCAAATTTGACCCGTGGAATGCAATCACAGAACATAAACCATTGGGCAATATAATGCGTGCGCGAAAGGCAGCCTATTTCGCATCTCAAAAAACGAGAGGGGTCGCTTAAATTTCTGCCAGCAACATTAGTTGCCTTTTTGTTATGGTCCCCAATAATCAAAATTAAAAACTACTTTTTCGGGAATCGTAAAACCAATTTCCCCATTGCAGTCAATAATATGCTTACCCGGCTCTATTCTACCGGCCTCATTGATCGAGTGTTGCCAGATTTTTCCATCAATCAATATCTGGTCACAAAAATGTTTTTCGACAATTTTCAGATAGGTAAAACCGTCCTTTGTCGGTGTTGTAAACCCTCTGAGATGTCGATTTGAATCGGTACAAAACCCGATTAAAATCAGGGAAAAGATTAAAAATTTTTTTCGCACTCATTATTTTTTATTTCTCTATTTTGAAAGTCAAGTAGATTAGCATCTATTTTTAACCAAGGTTTTTCTGGCTCGGAATGTGCGAGTCACGATGTCGTTTTCCCACCTGAAGGGAATGAGTGTAATGATTTGGTCGACAAATCAATTTTGTTGGGCGAGGCAAGGGTCAGGGTACCATCTTTAAAGCTTCTTTAAATCCCTCTCGGTATCTGTTAATTGTTTTCTTCTTTATATCTGGCCAATCTGCCTCTGGATAAGTAGCATTTTTAATCTTTTCTGAATTCAAGGCCGATAGCGTAGCCTGCATGCCATGTTGACTTATCCATGACGGATCATAAAGCTCAGTATGGTTTTCAACATGTGAAATCGCGTCCATTACTTGTCGTTGCAGAAAGACTTTATCCTTAAAAGCATACTTGTTGATCTCCGGGCCAACTTGCTGGTTAAGTGCAGTAACGGCTCCGCTTGCTGTTTTATCTGTACATCTATTTGCATCATATGTAGCCCGTAATTGGGCTATATAAAACCACTTAACTGCCTCGCTCTGCCGATTAGTACGAAATAGAATCGCTGATAGCATATACAAAACAGGAGGGCTTTGAACGTCTGGTGCAGAGAGAATCTCTGTGATGGCACTTTTCTGAGTTTCAATATCATTCGAACCAAGTTTAACAATTGTTTCACGATTTTCAGAAATGGTTTTCTGTGGAATAAATTTTTTGCTGCAATTAAAGGACACTATCAGCAACCCAGTGCAGATTAATAAGGCAATTGTCTTTTTCTTCACGATTCCCTCCATTGTTTGCCAAGCCTTCCAGTTCAGGCGAATGCATTTGGCGTTTACGGCACAATGCTCTATTTTAACCCGCATTTACAGCAGATTACGACCCTTTAGAGCGTCAAGCGAAATGAACATGATCGGCTCGTTGCACTTAAATTCTCGACAAGGGCTAGATCGTGAGAGTGGGTTTAAGAGCCAGAAACCCGGTTTTGCCAGGAATTATTTATCATGGGGGCTCTTTCTTCACGGTCAGTCTGTTTCTTTATTTTGCTACAGTGGATGTTGTTTTAAGTTTAGGAATGGATACTGTGCTTCTACCGGGTACAATACCTATGGCTATTGTTGATACAAACAGAGCGGGTCAATATCAATGCATTTGTTTTCATGAATGGCAAAAAGCAAACAAATGTTTTTCTGGCTCGGAATGCGCGAGTCACGATGTCGTTGTCCCACCTGAAGGGAATGAGTGTAGTGATTTAGGTTATCCACCAAATCACTGTATATTGCGATATAAATGAATTTAGATTTTGCGAATGTTGCAATGCCGAGAATTTGCTGTGAATAGCGAAGCTGCGCGAGATAGACTCCGTTTTAACAAACACTGGCAAAGTAAATTCTGCTTTGCCGACGATTTAATTCCTGAAATCGACTAGAACGCTGCTTAAAACGACCTGTACCTCCTTAATCACTTCGAATAGAACTTTTTTGTATTTACACTGCGCAGGAATACTACGCGCCATTCGTAAAAAAAAATCCTGAAAAATCGCGTTTTTACAGCCCCTAGTGGATAGGAGAGCATATAATTCCTCAAAAATCAAGGCACGAAGATCCAAGCGGCGCCCACACCTGAATTGTCGTTATAACCACCACTGATAACGGTATTTCCGTTGGCGCTAATAGCGACTGTACTTGCCTGGTGCGGAGCAGTGACAGCTGCACCCGACCCGATGAGTTTCGCACCTTGTGTCCAGGTTGCGCCGCTGCGGGTAAACATCCATGCTGCACCCTGGTTAGAATTATCCCGATAACCACCGATCACACCACTGTTACCGTCAGCGCTCAAGGCCAAGCTGTAGCCAAACTCAGCATTTCCGATGTTACCTGTCGATGTAATTTTTCCGCCTTGAGCCGACCATGAAGTCCCGCTGCGGGTAAAGACCCAGACTGCCCCCATATAGCTGCTGTCTGCGGGCCCACCAATTAATGCAGTATTGCCATCGGCGCTGAGCGCGACGCTTGCACCTTGCTCAGCCGTACCCGTGGCGCCTGTGCCGACCAGTTTTGCGCCTTGTTGAGACCAGACGGCGCCGCTGCGTGTGAACAACCAAGCCGCCCCGGCGTTGCTGTTATCGTTTTTACCACCGACCAATGCTGTGTTTCCGTCTGCACTGATCGCGACGCTCCAACCTTGTACAGCTGCTCCAGTGTTGCCTGTTCCCACCAGCTTTGCCTGCTCTGACCATGAACCGCTGCTACGTGTGAACACCCAGGCTGCACCATTGTTTGAAGCATCGCCATATCCACCAGCGATTACGGTATTGCCGTCTGCACTCAGCGCGATTTGCCAGCCCATAAATGTATAGGCGTCGGGTGGGCCTGCGGCTACCAGTTTAGCGCCCTGCTGTGCCCAGGTGGTACCGCTGCGAGTATATACCCACAGAGCACCACGACAAGTATTATCGCAGTGGCCCGAAACAACTGCTGTATTGCCGTCTGCACTAATTGCGACGCTCTGCCCCTGTTCAGCGAAGCCATTTGCACCCGTGCCAACGAGTTTTGCCTGCTGCGACCATGTTGTGCCGCTGCGGGTAAACACCCAAGCCGCGCCGGTGTTTGTTGCGTCACGCAAGCCACCAATGATTGCTGTATTGCCGTCGGCGCTAAGGGCACACCTTTCCTGATTTGCGTTTGCCGCAGACGGGGTGCCAACGAGCTTTGCGCCCTGCTGGTTTGCAATCGGCGAGTTCGACGAAACGATGAAAGGGGCAACGTGTGTGCCAGCACCCGCCGTAACCGTGACTATCCCGGTCGTCGAGCCCGGCATAACCATCACCTGCGCGGTAGTCGCATTGCTCGACAGTATAATTGCCGGGGTACCATTCACGGTTACGCTCGAAACATCTGAAAGATCAAAGTCTGTACCAGTAATAGTGAGTAGCGAGCCAACTGGTCCACTGGACAAATCGATCGCGATAGATCCGGCTGCGCCGCCGGGACCGGGACCGAAAAACCCGGTCGTGTTCCAAAGTTGCTCGGCGGTATGCGAGGTCACCACATACATATCGTCGCTCAGTTCGTCCTTTGCGCTGAAGAGCACCAGATCGTCTTCAGCAGATGAGCTGAAAAAGCTGTTAATCGTCGTGAGCTGAAGTCCGCTTGATGCGAGTGCGACCTCGAGAGTTGCAAGTGGCCCAACCATGGCGTCTTTGGTACTGGCTGTTGTGCCAAATTGCCCGTCGACGAAATAGCCATCGCTGTAACCACTGTTTTCTTCGCGCACGCCAACTGCAGAAGTAGCGCTATCAAGGGCAGGCAGGGCTGTATTGCCAGTTGAGATTCCGATTTCATATGCCTGGTTGCTGAGGTCCAAGACGATGAGTTTTTGTCCCGTCGCGTCAACCCCAATGGGCGATGAATTCTGGTATGTGGTATTGGCAATAATTCCGGGTGTGATCGCCCCGTTTTCGGGTACATTGCTTGCACATTGCAGTGTTGTGTTGGTCTTTGCACAGATAGTAATGGTGTTGCTATTCATTGTTGCTGCAAACTTGACTTTATTGGCAGTTCCCGGCCAGCCCGGGCTTCCGATACTCAATACTACTGGTTCGTTAAAAAATGGCAAACTGCCGCCATCATATGGGGTAAGCGATTTTGTGATGAATATATGGTGGTTGCCCGATGTACACATCACTGCGCCGGTGCAGACTCGATCTGAGCCAAAGACCAGCCAAAGATAGTTGCTGGTATCGAGCAGTAGGTGCGGGTTGTATTCGTCGGTATTTGGGCTTGAAATAGGGGCTCCTCCCTCCAGGCGTAGAGAAAGTTTTACAGTGATGCGTGAGTCGGTCTTTGAAGGGCTCTTCGAACACTGGCTAAAAACCATCGAGAATAGTAATATTGCACAAAAAATGACGAAACATTTTGCTTTCATTGGCCTGTGGATTTCGCCGCCAATAACGCTGCAAGCACAAATTTACAATGAGTATAAAATTCAGATAAAAAAGTTAAACTTTTCTTGCGGAATTTCTATGAATAGGGCTCCCGCAGCTTGGTTTTGCAACAAATCCAATATCAGAACACTCTATGAACGATTACAAAGAAAACACAGACCGACTACACAAAACCTGTGCTATACATGTTATTCCGAAATCACACACAAAGGAGATCTATTATTTGCCGTGATGCGCTAAAGTAATTTCAGGTTAAGATTTTCGCGATGGTACGTCGTTCTGGTACCTTTATTTCTGTAAATCAAATTTAATTTTTTATAATAATCTTTACTTTACCCACCTGTTCCATAATTGTATTTCAAAATAAACTTAAAATAATACTCAATACCGTAGGTAGTGTCCGGTCAAGTGTGTCTGCCCTCCTGAAGATGTAGATTTGGCATTCTTCTTTTCTTTACTTTTTCATTTT
>JAGRNJ010000090.1 GCA_020440825.1 Leptospiraceae bacterium
CGATCACCAGATTACCGTGATTTCTGCTGAGACCGACTACTTTTTTTCCCGCACGGCGCTCATGTATATCTACATGGGGCACATTCGCTACGAAGACACCAAGCCTTACGAAGACTGGTTCTGGGAAAAGAACCGCATTGAATTGATGAAAGCTCATGTTAAAGAAATTCATCCGTCGGCAAATAAACTTATCTTTGAAGACCAGAGTGAACTAGAGTATGATGAACTAGTGCTTGCAACCGGTTCGAAATCTAACAAATTTGGCTGGCCAGGCCAGGATCTTCCCGGGGTGCAGGGGTTTTATTCTTATCCCGATCTTCAGCAGCTTGAAAAAAACACCCAGGGAATTGAACGGGCAGTGATTGTCGGTGGCGGGTTAATCGGGGTAGAGGTGGCAGAAATGCTGCTGAGCCGCAAAATTAAAGTGACCTTTCTGGTTAGAGAATCTGGTTTTTGGAATATCGTGCTACCCGGCCAGGAAGCTGCCATGATTGAAAGAGAAATACGTGAGCATCATGTTGACTTACGAATGCAGTCTAATTTGAAAGAAATTATTGCCGGGCCCGATGGCAGGGTTGCGGCTGTAACGGTTGCCGAGACCGGTGAAAGAATCGACTGTCAGCTGGTCGCTTTAACAGTCGGGGTCTCGCCCAACATCGATTTTGTTAAAGGCAGTGGTATCGAAACAGACCGGGGTATTCTGGTTGACCGATATCTGCGCACTAATTTGCCGAATGTTTTTGCCATTGGCGACTGTGCACAGTTTAAAAATCCGCTGCCAGATCGACGGCCAATCGAGCAGGTCTGGTATACCGGCAAACTACAGGCCGAAGCACTGGCTCAAAACCTTGCAAAAACGTCCGGTAACTCAAAAGAACTGCAGGAATATGAACCGGGGACGTGGTATAATTCAGCAAAATTCTTCACCATTGAATACCAGGTATACGGAAACATTCCGGCTGTGAATCCCGATTCAGTCGATTCGTTCTACTGGGAACATTCGAGCAGTAAAATTTGTCTGCGCATTAACTATGAACGGGAAACCGGTTTTGTACTCGGGATACATGGCCTGGGTTTACGCTTACGTCAGGATGTGTGTATCGGGTTCATTGAGAAAAAATTGACGCTTAAAGATACTGTCAAGAATCTGAAAAAAGCATTTTTCGATCCTGAATTTTATCGTAATTATCACAAAGAGATCGAGGCAGTTTTTAGAGCCGGCTAGATCACTAACCCGGAACAGATGTATAAAAAAGAAAAGGATATAAAATGAATCGACCAGCGACAATTAACCAGACAGATAACGGAAATTCTTATAAACTCTATAAATTCACAGGCATCGGCTTCATTACGGCGGGTTTTGTGCTTTTTGCAGCACTGCTTGCAGGGGTTGTTTCGTTAGATGCAATGATAGCTTCGTCTGCAATGTTTGGCAGCATTACGGTCGGGTCTTTTTTATACTTTTATGGTAAAATATTTTCCCACAAAGCCGGGGTTAACAATGCAGGAATCTGGTTATCGGGCCTGACAGCACGTGGTATTGCAGGCTGGGTGCTCGGTGTTGTCATTACCGGTTTTTATGTTTTATTATACTGGTATCCTACTACTCTCAATGGGCTTATTTCGATCATGAATCCGCTTGCGTATACGATTACAGGAAAACCGGCCGACCAGTGGTTTTTATACGGTACGTTTTATACCTTTGCGATTCTGATCATGGGCTTTCGGGCGATTTTTCGTTATCGTCATAACCGCTACCAGATATTTAGAACCGCAGTGATCATGCTGGCCCAACTGATTTTTGCCTACCTTATTCCGTCATTCTTGAAGGCCATGCACCAGCCAGAGTTTTACTTCAGTTATTTCTGGCCGTTGAAACCAGAATACCTGTTTCCCTCGAATGTGGCGGTATTTCAGTCAAAAGGTGCAGTGGGCCAATTCATGGTTTTTTGGGGAGTCATGATGTCCTTTGTTGCAGTGCCGGCCTTGACCTACTATTTTGGCAAGCGCTGGTATTGTTCATGGGTGTGCGGATGCGGAGGGCTGGCAAACACATTGGGAGACCCGTGGCGGCAATTATCTGATAAATCCCTAAGAGCGTGGAAATTCGAACGCTGGAGCATTCATCTGGTTCTGGTGTCGATCACGATAATTACCATCATGTTGTGGATTAACTCGTATACTGAAGGCAAAATCTTCGGCAAAGCATCGGGAATCATGGCCAAAGCTTATGGTTTTTATATCGGGGCATTGTTCTCTGGTATCATCGGGGTAGGGTTTTATCCGATTTTAGGGACCCGGGTCTGGTGCCGTTTCGGATGCCCACAGGCAGCTATTCTGGGTATCATTCAGAAATTTTTCTCCCGCTTTCGCATTACCACGAATGGCGGCCAGTGTATTTCATGTGGCAACTGTTCAACCTATTGTGAAATGGGAATCGATGTTCGAGCCTATGCCCAGAAAGGGCAGAATATTGTGCGCGCATCCTGTGTTGGCTGCGGGGTGTGTTCAATGGTTTGCCCGAGAGGTGTCTTGAAACTCGAGAACGGGCCGGTAAAAGGTCGGGTTTAGATCTGGCAGAGATTCTCAAAATTGAGAAATTGAGTTCGCCAGATAATTTACCATGAAATCAGAGAAAATAACATTAGAAAACCGTTCGGGGCACACTCTCTCGGTTGTGATTGATTATCCCCTGAGCAGTGAGCCATCCGCCTTTATTCTATTTGCCCATTGCTTTACCTGCAATAAAAACTTGACGGCAATTCGCAACATATCCCGGGCATTGACTGAGCGCAATTATGCATTTGTGCGGTTCGATTTTACAGGTTTAGGCGAAAGTGGCGGAGAGTTTCCCGAATCGAACTTTTCATCAAATGTTGAAGACATTATCGACGTCGCTTCTTTCTTGAAAGCAAACTATGCCGCACCTGAGGTGATTGCCGGTCATTCACTGGGCGGCGCTGCTGTCCTGTTTGCTGCCGGCCACATTGAATCTGTGCGGGCAGTTGTGACCATTGGCTCGCCCGCCGAACCTTCTCATATCGAAAAACATTTTTCTGAGAGTGTCGAACAGATTCAAAATAAAGGTTGCGCACTGGTAAATATTGGCGGCCGCCCTTTTGAAGTGCAAAAACATTTTATTGATGATATTCGCTCTAAAGACCTGGCACAGACAGTTCGGGATCTCAAGAAACCATATCTAATTCTGCATTCTCCTCAGGACAATATCGTCTCTATTGAAAACGCGGCGAAACTTTATTCGGCAGCATTTCATCCGAAGAGTTTTATTTCTCTCGACACGGCAGATCACCTGCTCAGTGATAAAAGTGACTCTACATTTGCAGGCAGTATCATTGCAAGCTGGGTTGCCCGTTATCTGGATAAAAATGAGCAGAAAGAACGGGCTGCCCGGGAACATTCTGAAGGGCAGGTGACTGTTCGATTGGGGATGGCCGGCTTCACCACGCAGATACGCGCAGGCCAGCATTCTCTCACTGCCGATGAACCAGAAGCTCTGGGAGGCAAAGATTTAGGCCCGAACCCGTATGATCTGCTGTTGGCTTCTCTTGGAGCATGCACTGCAATGACCTTGAGAATGTACGCCGACCGTAAAAAATGGGACTTGCGTGAGATCAATGTAGTATTAGACCATAAAAAAGACTACCAGCGCGATTGTGAAGACTGTGAAAAAACTGAACAGAAAATAGATGTGATTGAGAGAAAAATCAAGGTAGAAGGTGATCTAAGCGCAGAACAGCGTGCGAGAATTTTACAGATTGCCGATATGTGTCCGGTACATAAGACTCTGCATTCCCAGGTTGTGGTAAAATCTGAACTTGCAGAATCCTGAACAAAACCGGTTACGATTACAGCGAGGGGGCGAGGGAACCCCTCACCACAATTTGTATGTCGTCGATTTGCAGATCGAGCCCTTTATTAATTTTCAAAAATTCTTTGAAAGAAGCCTGTAGATCACGGGTTGAATGTTCGTCAAGTTCGATATCGAGAATTTCACCACTTTCAGGATTGATCACATGGTGATGAGCAGAAGTATTTGAATCATAAACTGATACCCCAGATTTGAGCTCAAGTTTTTTCAACAGTCCAGACTCGACAAAAAGATTCAGATTGTTGAATATTGTTGCCCTTGAGACTTTGGGAAAACGGCCATTGATGAGCCGATTGACCTCATCGGCTGTCAAATGCTGGTTTTTTTTGAGCAGCAGCCAGGCCATCTCAATTCTCTGTAAGGTCGCAGTTATACCGCGGTCTTCGAGTAGCTTTCGTACATCTTCACGGCTCACATCAAAAATATAATGAAAATTCAAGTATTCGGCAACTTACGAGAGGGTTCTTGTAAACAAGAAAAACTGCTTCTACTGCAGCCACCCTCAATTGAGAGGGGCAATACTTGGCTCTTTTTTCTGTTTAAGAGTTACACTCAGTTTATAGTCAGGCAGCAGATTTATATCTACCCAGCTGCCTGCGCCATTCAGGGTAAAATTTTCATTTTCGGCTATAAGGTTGCGTATGCTGCCCAGTGTTCCGGTTCGTTGAAATTGAAGTTCAACGGTCTGCCATTTTTCAGGTAAATCGAGTTTATCTTTCAATTCACCGAGTTTGACATTTTCGATCTTTACATTTCCCCATGATTTGAGATTCGAATAAAACGCACCAGCTCTTTCACCACTTGTAGAAAACTTCAGCTTCATATCGAGCAGACCATAGTCTGCAAGTGCTTTATTCGAAATCCAGTTTTGAAATAAAGGTTTCGCATTTTTGAGAGAGAGAACAATATCACTGCTCGTATACGGGACATTTGAGGTGTACTCAGAATTCAGTATAATTGAGTTTTTCCCTTCAGCGTCAGAAATATTTGCCCGCAGTGAAATACCGTTATGGGTTACTTTTCCTGCAAGATCAAGATTGTCCTGGTCTGAAATCTTGAAGTTATTTAGTTTTAATGTGAAATCAAGATTGGCAAGCATGGCATAGCGAATAAAATTTTTATGATCTCGAAATCGGGAAGGCACCCAGGTATTCTGCATTCCCGCGATAGCATTTTCTTTGAAGTATTCTTCAAGACGAATTTTATAGGGAGTAAAATCTGCCAGATTTGAATTGTCAGAAAGTATCTGAGTTTCAATTCTACTTTGAAAGATAAGAATTTTCTCACTGGGTCCTTCGAAACCTACCAGCATCGGGAAAGCGATTCGGCGATATTCTGTGAAGGTAGGCTGAATTTGGCCGCCTGATGAGATATGCAGTTCGGTGTCATTATACCGCAGCCATGCAGAAGCTTTCAGTTCATTATTGGCCAGATCAATCTTGAGTGAGGGAATATCAATCGCATAGGGTTTACGCAGAAATGAGTGATCAATCAATTGTCCATTTTCAACTTTCAGACTGCCGGTCATTGATCGTTTGGTATTTTCAGTCTGCATCTTAAGATTGCATTCCGTCAAACCCTGCAACGTCAGATTTCCCGGCAACGGTATTGTATCTGGAGCTGAGGTTTCTAAAGTTATCGATGCAGATATCGGCCAGATATCATCGGGCAGAGACTGCCATTTATAATCGAATCTGCGATTATTGAGCTGACCCGTCAGATCATAAGAATGCAGTTTATCTGTCAGTTCAATGGTGCCAAGCAAGCTGGCATTTTTCACATTGAACCAGGGTTTTTCCTGATTTAGAATATTCAATGATTGAATTTCGAGGTCTAAATCAATCTGGGATTTACTGCTCGCAGGTTTGGCATCAGTTTGCCTGTTTATCTCAAATTTTCCCGAGAGCTTGCCAGATTCTGCAACGTATTCTGTGAACCACCAGTTAATCTGATTCAGAGAGAAATCATTACCTGACCAGAAAATATCTGCATTGTCTAGACCACACTCAAATGGGAAACACGCAGCAGGGCGCAGTTTTAATTGACCGTTTCCCCAGACAGAGTCTGCATAGCTTACTGAAATAATTCGGCCAGAAGCATTCTGGCTGATTTTACCCTGTATTTCATTGATAACAATTTTATGTTTGTCATATGAACTTTTTTCGAGAAACAACTGCAGTCGCGAATTCTGAAATTCAATTTCAAATTCTTGAGCAGAGTTCACAATGTCTGCAATCGTTGATGATACATCTTTCATCTTATCCGCAGGAAGCCAGAAATTCAATACAGCATTTTGCAGAATAATATTTTGAAAAGCAGATGGCTTCTCTTTCTGAACCAGTGTTTTCCAGGGTTGAACCGGGAAGACTACCCGCTCGGCAAACGTTATTATTCTCCCAGAGCTGAAGTTTGCATCGGCTGAGACCCGCAGGCGGTGCAGAATAATTCCCCGATAAAAACTGTACGAGATACCATCTATTGAGACTGCAACTCTGGCCGAATTGAGAATTTTATGAACCTCAGTCTTGATAGCCCGGGTATCATAAAAAAACTCAGAGAAAATTTCTGGTAGTGCTGCAATTGTTATCAAAGAAACTGTAAGAATAAGAGCAAGTCGAAAGCGATGCAGAATTATGAGAGCGTTTGCTGCAAGGTTAGACAGCAACTTTTGAATGTATTCAAACCCCGCCTGTACTTTCATCAAGTTCCTTCAGGTAACTGTAAGTGAAAATTCCCGTATCATGATTGTCAGAGAAAAAAAGCTGAACGGCATAATTGCCCACCCAGCCATATGCGGTTACTGAAATATGTGGCGCAACCCCCGATGGTTTTTTTTCGCGGCAGGTTGCACACGGGCATTTCATTCTTAAAAAAAATGCAGTTGATGCACTGGTAGATCCATCCGCCCATTTGATTTCTACGATATTGCCTGCGATATCTTTTTTATGGGAAGCGCGCAATTCAAGACTGACAGGACGGGCCGGTTTCTTCATCTCATAACCCTTTGATAATTTTTGCCACGTCTTCGACGATGCATTCAGCATTGAGACGATAATGCTGCAGCAACTCTGGCACTTTACCTGACTGACCAAAAACATCTTGCAGGCCAATTCTGACTACTTTGCGAGGCAGTTGTTCAGAAAGAGTCTCTGCAATTGCAGAACCGAAGCCGCCCATTATATTATGCTCTTCAAATGTAAAAACCACTTTTGCAGGGTCGGCAAATTTCAATAACGTTTCAGTGTCGAGAGGTTTAATTGTACCAAAATCAAGTACTGTAATTTTTTTGTTCAACTGCTTCTCTAGCTGTTTCGCAGCTTTGAAAGCTTCATGCACCAGAACCCCGGTAGCACAGAATAAAATTTCATCGCCTTGCTGCAGAACCCGAGCTTTGCCGATTTCAAATTTTTCTGTTTCATCATAGACCAGAGGTAAGGCGGGACGACCAAGGCGGATGTACACCGGTCCCTGGAAATCTGCTGCCGCATGTATTGCAGCCTTTGCCATATTGTAATCTGCCGGTACCAGAATGGTCATACCGGGTATCGCTCGCATAATGGCGATATCTTCGATAATCTGGTGGCTGGCACCGTCTTCACCTAAGGTGATACCAGCGTGGGTTGCGGCCAGCTTTACATTCAAATGGGGATACGCAACCGAGTTGCGCACAATTTCCCATGCCCTGCCGGTTAGAAAGATAGCAAAGCTTGAGGCAAAAGGCACCAGCCCTGCCATCGCCAGGCCGGCTGCATGGCCAACGACATTCTGTTCTGCGACCCCGAAATTAAAAAATCGTTCTGGCCAGGTATCGCCAAACTTCTTGGTTTTGGTTGAACCCGAAAGGTCTGCTTCTAAGACGACGATATCTTCACGGGATTTTCCCAGCTCCATTAAAGCTGCCCCATACCCATCCCGGGTTGCTTTTTTTTCCAGAGTTTCTGAAGTGGGATCAAATATTGCCATGTCGGCACATTCTTGTATGGGAAATACTCTGTAAATGTCGAAAATGCAAAGATGACTATTCATTCAAAGAATAATTTGATTTGACGAATAACGATCGTTATAAACAAACGATCATGGGAAAAGTGCTGCACCTCAATGAAAAATATGAGACTTCAAGCAGACCGCCTAATGAAAAACTGCCGGTAAGAAAGTTTGACTGGGATTTTTCGAAGACCCAGAACTACTGGCTTGACAATTCTGCTTTTAAGACCCATGTATTGAATACGATTTCTCTTATGCTGCCTGCAGCAGAGCGGTTTTTTGTTGATACTGTGAAAAAATTTGCCAAAGAAGTAAAAGACGACTCACTGCGGGAAGCTGCAAAAGGTTTTTATGGTCAGGAAATTCAACATTATCTGGCCCATGACAAGACTTTACAGATGCTGCGCGATCAGGGCTATGAAATTGACAGTTTTCTGGAAGTTTACCAGAAATTCGGTTATGATTTCTGGCATTCCCTGCTCGGTGACAAAATAGGCTTATCTGCTACGGCAGGTTTCGAACACTATACTGCCCTAGTAGCTGAAATCGGGCTGACCTCGGGCATTCTTGATCGTTCGAGCGGAGAAATGAAACGATTGTTTGAATGGCATGCAGCCGAAGAGATAGAGCATAAAAGTGTCGTTTTCGATGTATTGAATGAGATTGATGATAATTACTTTCTTCGCCTGGCCGGCATAACCATTAGCTCAATTATTTTTTATCCATTTTTATTCTGGGGAACTTTTCGGCTGGTTGCACAAGACGGTGCACTTTTTGAGCCGAAAACCTGGAAAGATTTCCTTGAAATATTTTTTACAAAAGAAAAGTTTCTAGTACGGGCTGCTGAAATGGCAGCTGAGTATCTAGATCCTGATTTTCACCCCTGGGATAAAAATAATTCTCATTTGGCAGATAACGTATTTCGAAAATACGATGAGCAAAGAACTAAGAAAGCTGAACCTTCCTGAAGAATAAGCATAGATCTGGTATTGAACTAAAAAGATACGAACAAGCAGAAGATTTGAAAAAAAAGAATTATCCAGATAAAAAAAAATATAAATCCTATTCTGGTGTTAAGCCTACAGAAAATGTAAACAGAATTAAGATTCTGATGCATGCATGCAAGCTATTTGCCCAGAATGGTTTTCATGGAACGGCGATGCGGGATATTACCAGAGTCTGCAATGTCACCCAACCTACTGTCTATTATTATTTTGAGAATAAAGCCCAGCTATATCTCGAATCAGTTCGATTAATTCATGCAACGGTGTATGTTGTAATGAGAAAATTTATTGTGCGTGAACACGGCTTGTTGATCGAGCTTTTAAGCTATATTTACATTCTCGAAGAGTATCGCAAGGTTTCTTCCGCTGCAATCAGCATTTTATCAAAGGTGATGCTGCATTCAACAAACCCTGTTTTAAACGGAGAGAATTTTGAGAACAAGCTTTATGTTCTACCCCGAATGACTTTCTCCCGCTACAAAGATGAAGCTGATTGGGAGGTAAGATGCAATCTTTTCGCTGCTTTTATGCACAGTTATTTTATGAATGAATCGAGTTTCAAGGTTGTGTCGTTTGATGAAGAACATACTGTTGAAATTGTAAAATTTCTCGTCTCAGGAAATGAAAAAAAACGTGAAGAGCTGTATGAGCTTGCTCGCCCTCTTCTTCCTGAGGTTAAAGCTTCGATACAGAATAATATTAAGAGAGACTTTGAACTAAGAATGCAAATGCTCAAATATTTCGGTATTGAACAGATTCTTGATTAAATCAGATTTGTATTTAGAATCGATCAGTTGCAGTTACTCAGAAAATAAAATTCTGATTTTTAATGATATTCAATTCAAGGGCCCCTCGAAGCACAGAATATTTTTTGAAACATTACATGCATCAATTGAAATCTGTGACCAATTTGCGGCATTATTAGGCTGACCATACACACCGCTTATTGCTCCGCCTCCGTCTGCTGAAGTCCAGTTTTGGCAGTTATCTGACTGTCCTATTCCCTGATTATTCGATCCTGTCCAGATCAATGATGTAAAAGTTGATACACTAGAACTCAATTTTCCAGAAATTAAATTTTCTAAATTATCAGCAATTATTGGAAAAAAATCAGGGTTTGCGGCTGCCACTGAGATGTATGGAACATTAGAATATTTTTCAATGCTGCAGTTTTTTCCAATTAAGCCCTGAATATTGCATACAGCATCAGTGGAAATATCAGAAAGCCATGCATAAATTTTTTTTTCTCTCAGAGTGATTAAAGAATCTCTGGCTGCTTTTGTACACCAGCAATTAGCCATTTCAATAGCTGTGCCTGTACAATTTGTCCCATGTGCGGGTTCAGCAGGGATATCGGCAAGAAAATTTCCAGTAAATCCGCTGGAACTTAAAAATACTTTTAATCCCCATTCTCCATTGGCAGCATCTATAAAACGGTTGCCGAGATTATTATTGATACAGGCAGGTAAGAGAAATAGACCAGCCAGCAGTAAATAGGTCAGAAAACCATTAATATAATGATTTATCTGTACTTGCATTCTAATTCAGAGGTCCCTCAAAACAAATCAATTTTCGGTTAGTTGCACAATCACCATTTGCAATTTGCGACCAGCTTGCCTGAATGTCAGGCTGGCCATATACTCCGTTTACAGCCACATTATTTGAAGTCCAGTTCTGGCAATTATCTGACTGACCAATTCCCTGATTATTTGAGCCGGTCCATGATGGGTCATTGATCGTAGACAAGGGAGCTCTGAAGTTTGCTGAGATGAGTTCCTGTAGATTGTCTGAAATAACAGGAAAAACAGTCTGTGTGGGAGATGTCAGTGAAATCAGTGGAACATTGGAATAATTCTGTACCTCACAATTTTTTCCGGTAAGCCCCTGCACATTGCAGATCGCATCGGTACTCGAATCAGAGAGCCAGGCATAATATTTTTTCTTGCTAGAGGTAAATACGGTTGCAACGTTCGTACAGTAACAGTTTGCTAAGGCAGTAGCACTGCCACTGCAGCCAATACCAAAGCCCTCCCCATCGACCGGTATTTCACCTGCAAGATTGCCCGAGAAGTTACCGACAACGAAAACTCTTAATCCCCATTCACCGTTAGCAGAATCGATGAATCTGTTTCCCAGATTATTGTTAACGCAGTTAGTAATTAAAAATAAGATTGAACAAGCTGTGATAAATTTTCGCATTAGAAGCTCCACCCCAGATTGATCTGAAGTCCAGGGCCACGGGGAAAGTTATCCCCCCCGTCAAAAATCATCGTGTAAAAAATTCTAAGCCCCGCAAAAAAACGTCCGTCAAACCAGGGTAGTCGATAGTCAAAGCTGAGGCCCGTCTCAGCAATCGGGTTATAAATTGAAAATGTATTTGAATAGTTTGCAGCAAAATAGGTGTCTTTTATATCTGCGTAATAATAGCCGGCAGAGATGGACGGGGCAAGACGCATATTTTCAAAAAAATACCAGTAATATCCAGCGCCCAGTAGTAATGCACTTGAATTCATTTCTGAGGTCACATTAATAGAGCCACTGACATTCTTATTTCTGAGTCTGTGAAACATAATCGTACCAGCAGCAAAAAAATTATCAAAGAGTGTATAGCTGGCAATCAGGTTCAACTGCGGAGATGGTTCGAGAACATTTTCAAGTTCCCCGGTAAAAAACATCGGTCCGATCGTCATAGATAAATTCCATTTCTTTTCTTCCCATGGGCTTAACAGTGCCCGGCGAATTGCCATCTTCTCTGTTTCTGAGATCGTTTCATTTTCATAACGGTTCTCGAGGGCAATACGCGTAATTTCATCTACCGCAATTTGTGATGCCTTATCGACAGCACTGAAAATACTGTCATCGACGGGATTCTTCACAGGTTCAAGTTCTAGAATTGTCTGGGTTTCATTAAGATAGATTCTGGGGTCGAGAATTATTTTCTGATCGCCCTGGTCATATTTAAGAA
>JAGRNJ010000091.1 GCA_020440825.1 Leptospiraceae bacterium
GGATGTTTTCCCGCGCGTTTAGCGCGGAATTACCTCTGAAAAAGTGCATGGAGGGACTTTTTCAGAGGTTACTTAAAATGATTTTTTTTACAACGCAATGACTTGACAGGTAGTGAATAAGAGTATGAGGTACACGTTAGACGAAGGGTTACTCGACAAATACTGTTTTTGTCTCTACGGGCACAGATTCAAAGAGAACAGTGATTTTTTGGCGGAGCCCAGAATTTAGAAATAGATTTTATTAAGGAATCTCTGAAAAAGTGCATGGAGGGACTTTTTCAGAAGTTACTTAAGCAACAAAATGAGAAATATACAGAAAATTATTATAAGAGAACGCCACTTTAAGAAGTTGCTTTTTATCACTTTACTGCTACTAACCCATATTCTCTCGGGGGAGACTCCCATGACTCAGGAAGATTCAGCAGATATACACTTATCGATCGACAGATCAGACAGCCCCTGGCGAGGTTTAACTTCTACTGCTGAAATGGAAGAAAGCAATCTCAAAATTCAAGCCAGAGTAATTTCAGACAATTCTAAAAATATACTGACGAACTTACAAGCTTATCAGAAATCGAATGACTTTCTTCTCTATCGCAGCGAAGATCAACAAAGTGTATATGCCAATGCAAAATATTTTTCTGACCTGAAGTGTATTGATGCGACTCGAACTGTTGGGAACGATGAAAATAAAATCGGAAATCTTACTCCCGAGGCTTTAAAAACATTTTCTACGTTGCAAATTGCAGCAATATTAATTAAAGGGGAAATTATAAAGACATACTGGCATCTGGGAGCTGAGCTTGATCTTATTAAAATAATTAAGCAAGATGACTCAGATATAGTGTACTGGCAGGGGGAGCACTCGTACTGTACTAACCAATGCAGGGAGGCGCCGTTGAATTTTGCGGTAGAAATCAATAGACAAAATGGAGAAATGCGGGTAAAAACTCTATACAAGTAGCAGGTTGTCGATGAGCCTTACTTTCCCTATATAAAGAGCTATTGCAATAAGATTACCGAGAGCCGGTTTATCTGCCGCTGCTAACTCAAGAGTTTGCGGGTCATAGATGCCAAAGTAGTCTATTCTGTCTTCTGCAGACAGGCCAGCATGCAAGCTATTGTGCAGAATCAAAAAGGCATCTGAATTTGTAAGATTCTTATTTTCATGGATAGCATTTTGTACCAACATCATTGATTGAAAGATAAGGGTTGATCGTGAGCGTTCGGAGTTGTTTAACCTTGCATTTCTGCTCGACATCGCCAGGCCATCTTCTTCCCGAATCGTTGGAATACTGAATATTTCAACCGGCATGGCGAGATCGTTGACCATTTTTCTGATCATCAATTGCTGTTGATAATCTTTTAAGCCAAAAAATGCAAAATCTGGCTGCACCCATTGAAAGAGATTGTGCACGATGAAGAGCACGCCCTCAAAATGTCCAGGGCGGGAAATTCCGCAAAGCTTATTTGCAAGACCGGGATTAGAAATAATCGTGCCCGGTTTTTCATCTGTGTAAATCTGGCGTACTTCGGGCATGAATACCGCATCTACATCTTCTTCTCGCAGTAAGCCCAGATCTCGTTCGGGATTTCGTGGATAGTTCTTTAAATCTTCAGAATCATTAAACTGCAGAGGGTTTACAAAGATCGAAACAATGATTCTATTTGCTCTCTTTCTTGCCTCGCGAATCAATTGTATATGCCCTGCATGCAGGTAGCCCATTGTTGGAACAAAGGCAACTGTCAGCCCGGCCTGCTTTGTTCCTTTTGAGTAAGCTGAGATTTCTTGAATTTTATGAATTACTAACATTATTTTGCCGAATCCCAGTTTTTACCAATACCAAAGCTGACCTTAACCGGTACTTTCAGTTTTATTGTATGTTCCATGAGGGGAACAACTATTTCTTTCAGTTTTTCAGTTTCGTTCTCGGGAACCTCAAACAAAAGCTCATCATGAATTTGCAACAGCATTCGACTCTTTAGATTGGTAGACTTCAATTGATCTGAAATTTCAATCATCGATTTTTTCAGCATATCTGCAGCTGTAGACTGTATCGGGGTATTGATAGCAAGTCGTTCTGCACCTTCTCTTGCAAAGCGATTAGAAGAATCAATATCTGAGATTCTTCTGCGGCGGCCAAATAAATTTTCAATGTAGCCATTTTCTTTTGCAAAATCTTTTGCCCATTTCATGTAACTCTGGATACCCGGAAAGGCATCAAAATAAAGTTCTATAAGGGTCTTGGCCTCTTTACGACTGACTCCAAGATTTTCAGACAGACCGAAATCAGTCACCCCGTAGACGATAGAAAAATTCAATACTTTCGCCTGCTTTCTGAACTCACTGAACTCTTTGGTTTTCCTCATTTGTGATAGAAGGTTCTGGTCAATCGTTGTTGTGATTCTGTTTGCTGAACTCTTCTCAAGCCAACTGTTATTTTCAGCATCGAAACGGTCTGCAAACAGCATATAACTTGCGCGTTCATGTATATCCGCATTATTCTTGTATGCTTCAATGAGGTTTTTATCTTCGCTATAATGGGCGAGTATGCGCAGTTCAATCTGGCTGTAGTCAAAGGAAACCAGATTTGCATCTTTTGAGGCAACAAAAGCTTTGCGAATTGCACGACCGTCTTCATCTTTAACCGGTATGTTTTGCAGATTGGGATCTGTACTTGCCAGTCTGCCGGTTGCAGCCGTTGTCTGGGAAAAACTAGTGTGAATACGTCCATCCGCCTTAAGCACAAAATCAGGCAGGGTCTGGATATAGGTGTTGAGCAGTTTTCCCAGACCCCGCCATGCAAGAATATGATTCATAATAGGGTGGGTATAGCGCAAAGACTCGAGAACATTTGCTGCTGTTGACAAGGCACCTTTATCCGTTTTTCGGAATGATTCAATACCGAGTTTTTCGAATAGAATTCTTTGCAATTCTTTTGTGGATGCAATATTGAACTCTTCACCTGCCAATTCAAATATTTTCTTTTGTTCGAGGTTGAGGCGTTCTTCATATAATTTCTGCAGATCTTGAAGAGTTTTTATGTCAAGCAAGATGCCGGTTTGCTCCATTTCAAGCAGCACATTTGCGAGAGGTAAGTCGATTTCTTTATACAAGGAATATAAGTTGTCTTTCTTTAATTGTGCGATGAGTTCTTTTTCAAGTAAAAGTGTTACTTCTGCATCTTCACAGGCATAGGTTGCCAATTCTTCTAATGGCAATTCATAAATCAGTTTTTTGTTTTTTCCTTTCCCGGTGAGGTCTTCAAATTTGATGGTGTTATGGCCCAGAATCTGTTCGGCCAGCTGGTCTAAGTTATGACGTCTCTGGTTCGGGTTGAGAACATAAGAGGCGATTAAAGTATCTTCAAATGGAGCTGTAAGATTTACGTTGACCTTCAACATCACCTGTCGATCAAATTTTAAATTCTGGCCTATTTTAGTAAGTTTACTGTCTTCAAGCAGCGGTTTTATCAGTTGTACGAATTGTTCTCCTTTTGGCAGATCGCTGTATTCAGGATTATTATGTTCCTGCACAAAAAGGGATGGCAGATAAACAGAAATTACCTGATCGTTTTCAAAAAAGGCAAGGGAGATTCCGACCAGAGAATCTTGCATTACATTGAGTCCTGTTGTTTCCGTATCAAATGAAAATCGTTTTGCTTTTCGAATTCTCTTTTCAAGAGCCGGCCATTCGGCTAATGATTTTAGAATAATCATGTTTTTCAACATTTCATTTTTAGTCGATACTTTTTGATCATCTTCAAGAGAAACGGAAGATGAATCTGGTTTTGAAGTTTTGAAGATCAGATTCTGCCATTCTTTTGCAAGCTGGGCAAATCCCTTTTCCTGAAACATGGCTGCAGCTTTGTTAGACTGAATTGCATCTACTGAAAATTTTTCAAGTGGATCTTCAATTTTAAGATCATTTTTTAAGGTTACAAGTTTGAGAGAGAGTCTGGCCATAGTCTCGCCGCTTTCCAGTTTACTTTTTACCCCGGCTGGGGTAACACTGTCAATGTTACGGTAAAGTTCATCAATATTGTTGAATTTCTGCATCAGAGCCTGGGCTGTTTTTTCGCCGATTCCTTTTACACCGGGCACATTGTCTGAGCTGTCGCCTGTTAAAGCCATATAGTGGGGTACCTGGTCAATTGTGAGGCCCATTTCATCGAGTAGCCATTGTTTATTGATTTCTACAAATTCAGAGACACCTTTTTTAGGTCTCAGCATTTGAACATTATCATGTAGAAGGGCAAAGAGGTCTTTATCACCACTGACAATTGTGATTTGAATTTTTGATTTTTTTTCGCGTTCGACTATACTGGCGATCACATCATCAGCTTCTACTCCTGGCATGATCAAAACCGGCAGTCCACTGGTCTTCACCATGCTTTGCAGCTCATCGAGTTGAATTTTTAATTCCTGCGGGGTTTCTTTGCGGTTGGCTTTATATTCTGAATACATCTCTGAACGAAAATTTGGGCCTATCGGGTCGAAAACAATCATCATGTAGCGTGGGTTTCGGTCTTGCAACAGCTTTATCAGCATTCGAAAGAAGCCGAAAATTGTTTCTGTGGGCATCCCCTGCATATTGGTCAGGCGCTGGTTGATAAAAGCATAGTGAGCGCGAAAGGCCATCGCATGGCCATCGACAATTAAGAGTTCAGGTTTGGTTTTGCTGTCGTTTGCAGGTTTTGCAGATCCCATAAAGGAAGTGTGTCGAGAGCATTCTTGCAGACAAGCACTTTAGAGTCTGTTACAGCCTGATTGAATGATAATACGGGGAGATTAGCAGAAAATATTGTTGCGAAACAGTTTTCTTGTTATGACTGGGAGTATTATCGTCCGTGAGATCGTGAGAAATTTATTGACTTTTTTAGTATTCTTTGTATAATTACAGCATGCCTACCTATGATTATGCCTGCAGCGAATGTGGACACGGTTTTGAAAAATTTCATTCAATGAGCGAAAGCCCTGAATATACTTGCCCTGCCTGTAACTCTAAAAATGTTTCCCGTAAAATCAGCGGCGGAAGCGGGATTATTTTCAAGGGTAGTGGTTTCTACGTCACGGATTACAAAAAAAGCGGTGATGCAGCTTCTTCGAAACCTGCAGAATCTGCGAGCAAAAGCTCGGGCGATTCAAAACCGAGTAAACCGGAGTCAAAAGCCACAACTACAACCAGTTAAATCAAATCTAAAAAATATTTTACTGACCTAAAGGTTATCGAATAACTCTGGAGGCTCAAAGCGTTCTTCAGGGCAGAAAGGGGTGTAGATTTCATGGAAAGCAGCTGTAGTAAGGCGGATGTACTCCGCCAGATGAATTCTATGGCGGGGCGGAATTCCTTTTTTGTAAAACATTTCTTCTGAAAAATATTTTCGCTTAGCACTGTTCGAGTCGCGTAGAATGAGGTACTTTATTTTTTCACCTGGAGCAACCTGAATATTTTCTCGTTCCAATTCATGAAGTACCTGGCGGTTGGCTCCATTGCCTTTATACTCGCCGGGATTACGGGTAATTGTTTTACGAAACATGAGACTCTGAAGGTTTTTCTCAATAATATCTGGTTTGTTTGCATTGACCAGATTTTTTAGGCTGAGAATTGTTTCTTCATAACACTGCCTTACCTGGGGTCTTAAACTTTTTAATTGTTCAAGGGTGTCGGCTGTCTTCATTATTTTGAGAAGACCAAGTTGTGCGTACAGAATAAAGGGCGGAGTGTCTTTTCTGCGCACGGCAATGCCTCGCAGTTTAAGGCTGCCATCTGTAAATCGACCCAGATAGCGAGTAGAAACGGGATCGCCGGGACGCTGATTGGATGGCAAAAATACAAGCCATGAATAGATACCATCAAGCGATATATCTATGCCAGTGGCTGCATAGATTTCTTTCAAGAGCATATGAATGTTTTCGTAAAATTCCTGATCACTGATTTCAGGCCAATGAAGAAAAAGACAGTCAGTAAGTGCATGCAGCATATGGAATCCGCGATCTTCGGCAATGTCTTTCGCTGTCAGCAGTTTTTCCCGACCAAATGCACTTACAGCCTCATGGGATTCAAGTTTACCAAATTTTGCATTGCGGTAGCCCAAGTATCCGAAGGAGGTAACCAGCATCCACTTAAGACTTGATTGTCGTGCTTCATAGATTGGTTTATCACTTTCACTGCAAACTTTTAATTGGTCTTTATAATATTTTCGTCGTTTAAGAATATTTTCCAGAGATTCAGATACTATACCTCTTCGTTTTGCACAGATGTAGTAATGAGTCTGGGGTACTTTTTCACACTGTTCAGCTTTGCAGCACAAACAATTGACCGTTTCGGGTGAAATATTGTGCAGAGACATAATTGTGGGATACATTTGCGAAAAATCGATCTGGGCGACGCGTTCATAGGTTCTGCCATTTCGTATGTCGGGTTGATATGTAAGCCCGCCTTTATCAATTTGCAATAGTTGATAGGCTGTTTTGATATTTTCAAGTCGGCTTTTTTGCCATGGAACCAGATAGCCTCGACGTACGGCAGTTTCTGTTTCAATTGCTGTCAAGGCTCCCCCGGTTGACATTCTTGCAATGCGTTGTACCGGTAAACAGGAAAGTCGGGACAATTCAAAAATACCGCGCAGATGGGCTTCACGATAAACGAAACTGTTCTTGGTGTCAATATGCCAACGCCCCAATAGCGGATATGAAGTTGCTCGAAATATATGCATTCCATAACTGACATAACTGTTGCCTTTTTTATTTATTTTTCTTTTCCAGGGGGAATTGAAACCACGATCAAGATTTAACGAGATTCCTGTGTGTTGAGATTTAGAAAAAATTTCAGGAAAAATTATTTGATCACCATACGAAGATAGAATAATATCCGGATTATTCTTTGTGATAAATTCTGTAATTTTTTCAAGGTATCTTCCTTTCGAATCAGGAAATAGTTCCAGTTCATCTTCGCTGGGAGCAGGCGGTTTTTTCTGGAACAATGCATGATTTGTCTTGAGAAGAAGAGAATTTGGGGGATGAAATCCATTTCGAAAACCTTTCGACAGAGAGATTTCTGTAATACTTATATCAGGCAGACTGTATTCCAGATCATCATGTGAACAAAGAGTTTCAAGGCTCAATAAAATATTGCGTGAAGCTTCCATCGTATAAGAAACTTTAACTCGGGCTAGAGGGTATGACTGCCTGTACTGCAAATAGAGAACCGGGATTTCAACATCTGCATGAAAGATATCCATCCGCCCATAAAAGACATACTGTTTCTGCTTTATCTTTTTCAGGATCTCTGGCCTTGCGATAGAAAGTTTAAGTGCTTTTCTTGCTGTGCCAGAATAGAAATCTAATTTGGTTGTTTCTTCTGGTTCAGCAGCCAGTGCATCAAGCTGTTGTAGTCTGTATAAAAATTTATTAATTAATGATGATTGCCCGCTCACATAAATCTGTGGAAAAAAGATATCAGAAAGCATAATCATCTCTGATTTAGTCTTAATCCACAGAATAATTTCAGAACCGACGCTGGTTATGTCAAAGAGGTATCCTTCTGCAGTTTGCATTCTAATACCTCAAGTCTTTTACTTAATGAAAGGTTTTCTCTTTTTAATTCAATGGCTATTGAAATGAAGATGCTTGAATCAGGGTCCGGCGAAGCTGCCATCGCTCCAGCGGCAACCTGAATTTTTGCAGCACTTAAGAGCTGGTCAAAGAGCAATTGATCACTGCGTCTTAGACCTCGCCGAAATGAAGACATTCTTTCTTCAAAAATCTGAATTTGTCTTGAGTATGGTATGAGTGTTCTGCCCATTATTGCTCCTTGATAAATATTTCTCATATGAGGAAGTTTTGGAAACTATAATTTCGCCACTCTGACTTGTATTTACCTGCCAAATGGGAAAGGATATAGATGTGAGTTCAGGGAAAATAGAGTTAAATACAGAATGCTGATAATCATTTTTTTCTACAATCAGCAGAGGGTAATTTTGTAGACTGCGCCGCTTGAAGATTGTTACAAGTTTTTTTAACAAAAACAGACCTTCGTCGAGAGCGACATCTCCATCGAGAAATTGTTTACAAGGGGCAAGTATAACTTGCAGGCAGTCTTTTCTATTGAAAGAGGAAACTGCATCGAGAATTTGATACGGAGTGAAAGCTCTTTGGAAAGATATATTTTCTAGAAATTCTGCAGCAGTAGAATTTAATTCTTTAGCATATCGAGAAATATCAAATAGATTGAAACGTATTGCACAATCGAGAATGTGTACATTTCTATGCTGGTGTGCTAAAAGAGCTAACCAGTAATGGCAAATCTGAAATGCGGCCCTGGTGCCTGTAATGAGAGATGGCTTGCCTGAGCAATAATTAAGCTCTGGTGGTAGGGTATTTTGATGTGAGGGCAGATGATTTTGTCTACTGTTAGTGCTTGGTAACATACCAACTCCTGGGGATGGATTGGAGATTATTTTGTATTTTCAAAATGTTTCACTATATTTAGCCAGAGTCATTTTTTTTAATCGTATCATTTACAATACTTTTGTAGGTATCTACCCTTGAAGCAGCAGGAACTTTTACTAAAACACCATCTTGGATAGAGAGTGAATCCCCAGGTTTCGGAGTAAGAAAATAAATATAACGACGATTTTTTTGTTTGTTGCTGAGCATCGGATAGCTTTGCAGGTTCTTGAAAAATGCTCTTTTCAGTAATCGATTGCTAGCATTGACTTGAGGCATTCCTATGAGCAGTTTTTGTACACATTTTCCCAGGAATAGTTTCGCAGCCATGTCTGCCAGTAGAGATACAGAAATACTCAATGCTCTTGCCTGATATTGCAGAATTTTATAACTTGCACTATCAATAGTAATGGAAAGTTTTTTGTAGCCAGATACTTTACAATTATATCTTTTGCAAAAAGTACGGCTTTCGGGTTGAACAGTTTTAATACGGGCTAGAAGCTGGGTCATACATGCCTGTAATAGTTGGTTTGATGAGACATGTACACCGGCTGCTTTTAGTTTTCTCGTATAGTATTGAAGGCGAAGGAAGTTCCAGTTTTTAAGAGTAACACTTGTTTTTAATGTATTGTTATCTAAGGGAACTCGAATTGGCCGATAAATCGAGTACTGGTTAGCAAAATATTCTCTTTGCAGTGAGTTCTGTAAAAATTTTTTCCTTTTATGACTTTGAGCGACGATCGATTTTTCTTCGGGAATAAGATTTGAATTACGGTCTATATTTGAAAAGATTGCGTCATTAATAGTGTTATTGTATGCCGAACCTATGCAGTTAAAATGTGTTATAGTATTTCTTAGAATAGATCTGCGATATCTGCGCATAGAAATCCATCCGACAATATCTTCGTCAAACTCGGTAGTACGTAATTGTGGAGAAATGTAGCCCGGTACTGAAGCCCACTGTAAAACAAGGTTTCTAAATTTGTTGTCTGCAGTCTCTTCGTTCAATACCTTCTGCATTAACTGCAAACGCCTACGATCAATCTGTCGAACAGGCGTATATTTTGCATTTATTTTTCTTTTTATGATAGAAACAGATGTTTTCATATGTTAACATATTATATATGTGTTATAATGTAAAGTATTATTGTGCCGGACTTCGTTTTGATAGCTTTAGGTGCAAACGATTCAACTTATATAATAAATGGGTAAAGCACTTGAATTGGCAGATTAGAGCCCTTTAAAACGGCTCCCGGGATACAGAAAAACTACGAAAAAACGAAATGAAACTCGATAAATCTTACGCATTAAGGATAATAGCTTCTGTACAATGAAAAATGCTTGCAAGTCAAACCTTGAGTGAGTTTATAGATTTATGCCCAAAACTGACAATTTAACTGCTGAAGAGGCGGTTGCACACAAATTTTATTCTGCTTTTCAAAACATGGAAGCAGAAACAATGGCTTCCTGCTACGATAGCGAAGCGCATTTTACAGATCCTGTGTTTCCTCAATTAAGAGGCAATGAAATCGGCGATATGTGGAGAATGCTTGTTTCCCAAGCAAAAAATTTCAGTCTTGAATTCAAAAATATCCGCACAGAAAACGGAATTGTTCGGGTCGACTGGGAAGCAAAATATACGTTCAGCCAGACAAATCGGTTGGTGCACAATATTATCCAGGCAGAAATGACCATTAAAGATGGAAAAATATTTTTGCACCGAGATCGTTTTGATCTATGGCGCTGGTTTCGTCAGGCAATGGGGCTAAAAGGATTATTTGTGGGATGGCTCCCTTTTGCTCAGAAAGCGCTGCGCGAAACTGCAGCTCGCAATCTACGATTATTTCGAATTGAAATGAAGAAAAACTCGAAAAAAAAGGGGTAATCATGAACGATCTTCATACAGACTCTTCTAAATCTCAGGCCCACTCTTCTCATTCACTGGTTTCTTCCATCGATGAGTATAAGAAAAAATATGCTGACTCGATACAAAATCCTGAAAAATTCTGGGCAGAAAGCGCAAAAGAGCATTTGAGCTGGTTTTCAGACTGGTCAAAAGTACTTGAGCATGATTTTGCCAAAGCAAAAATAAAATGGTTTGTCGACGGAAAGCTCAACCTTTGTTATAATGCTTTGGACAGACATTTAGCCAGTTCACGAAAAAATAAAGCTGCTCTAATCTGGGAAGGTGACTTTCCTGACGAAAGCAAAATATATACGTACCAGACTCTCCATCGGGAAGTATGTCGGGCTTCAAACGTTTTGAAAAAACTCGGGGTTAAAAAAGGAGACCGGGTTACAATTTATTTGCCTATGATTCCAGAACTTGCGATTTCTGTCTTGGCTTGTGCGCGAATAGGAGCAGTTCACTCAGTAATTTTTGGCGGATTCAGCCCAGATGCTATCAAAGACCGGGTTCTCGATGCAGATTCAAAATTTATTATAACCTCAGATGCAGGATATCGGGGCGGAAAGACAATTCCAATCAAACAGAATGTTGATGCAGCTCTTAAACATTGTCCCGAGGTAAAAACTGTTTTAGTAGTAAAGCGAGCTGCCCATGAAATTGCTGAAATGCAAGAATCTCGCGATCATTGGTGGCATTCAGAAGTAAATTCCAGAAATATTTCTGATGAATGTCCAGTAGAAATGATGGATTCTGAAGACCCCTTGTTTATATTGTACACTTCAGGCTCAACAGGTAAACCTAAGGGTGTTTTGCATACGACTGCAGGGTATGGTCTTTATGCTGCCATGACACACAAATATATTTTTGATTTAAGAGAAGAAGACACCTACTGGTGTACGGCCGATATTGGTTGGGTTACAGGGCACAGTTACATTGTTTACGGGCCATTAATCAACGGGGCGACGTCTCTGATGTTTGAAGGGGTACCAACGTATCCCAATGTCAGTCGCTTCTGGGAAATCTGTCAGAAGTACAAGGTGAATATCTTTTATACTGCACCCACCGCAATTCGGGCTTTAATGCGTTTTGGTGAAGAACCGGTGAAAAATTATGACCTCAGCAGTCTTAGAATCCTGGGAACAGTCGGGGAACCCATTAATCC
>JAGRNJ010000092.1 GCA_020440825.1 Leptospiraceae bacterium
TCAATGGCTCCCAGATGGCCCTCTAATTGCTTTGCAATCTTTTGTAGAACTTTAAGATCCTCACCCATGATCTTCAAGCCAAGTGGAGTTTTAATGCCTGTTGAAAGCATGTCGATACGAGTCTTGATGGGCATTGTCCAGGCATTCACCAGTCCCGGCAGTCTTACTTTCTTATCCAATTCATTGATAATATCTTCGATAGTGATACCATCACGCCACTGGTCTTTGTCTTTCAATAGAATATTCGTTTCAATCATGGTCAAAGGAGCTGGGTCGGTAGCTGTGTCTGCCCGGCCAATCTTACCAAAAACAGTTTTTACTTCGGGTATTTCTTTTATCAAGCGATCAGTGGTTACGATGATTTCTTTGGCTTTGGCAATCGAAATACCCGGTATAGATGTCGGCATATAGAGTATATCTCCTTCTTCAAGAGGCGGCATAAATTCTGAGCCAATGCCTTTTATAAAAGGCTTTTTGCCAAAAGGATTGGGTACTCCGAAAATAGGAATAAGACTGAATAGTAACAGAGTGATAGAAGCGAGAATAACTTTTTGTTTGTGGTCAAGACACCAGCGAAGTATAGGCTCATAATATTTTATCAGTCTTATACTTATGGGGTGTTTCGACTCTGGCCTGATATCACCACGAATAAAATAACCGACTAAAATCGGCATAAGCATAACCGCCAGAATGGCTGCGGCTGTCATTGCCAGAGTCTTGGTCATAGCTAATGGTATGAACAGCCTGCCCGATTGTTCTGGTAGAGCAAACACAGGTGTAAAGCTCACCACAATTATTACCATTGACCAGAATAGACCTGGCGCAACTTCTGAGACCGCCTCTCGTGACGCCTGCCAGTATAGATCTGATGTCATATTCGGGTTTATAGCCCTTAGTTTCTCTAGATGTTTGTGAGTATTCTCGACCATGACTACGCTTGAGTCGACCATGACACCAACAGCGATTGCAATGCCCCCCATTGACATAATGTTAGCAGTTTGGCCCAGTACATGCATCAGCAAAAAAGAGAATAGTACTCCTAGAGGTAAGACTATAAGCGAGACCAAAGCAGAACGAACATGAAGCAGAAAAATCAAAGTAATAATCGATACTACTATCAGTTCTTCTATTAGTTTAAAACGCAGGTTAGATACAGCTTCGTGAATAATCTCGGAACGGTCGTAAGTAGGTACAATTTTTACACCTTTAGGCAATGTCTTTTGAACCTGAGCTAATTTTTTTTTCACCCCCTCGATAACACGGGGAACATCTTCACCCTGGCGCATTATAACGATGGCGCCTACGACCTCTCCTTTACCGTTCAGATCTGCCAGGCCGCGTCGAATATCAGGGCCTTCTGAAATATGGGCGACATCGCCGAGGCGCAAAACAGCACCCTGCTCGTTGACCCGAATCGGAATCTGTTTCAAGTCATCTGCTTTTTGTAAATAACCATGGGCCAGCACCATGAATTCTTTTTCGGCTTGTTGAAACAGCCGGGCTCCCATTTCCATATTGCCTTTTTTAATGGCCATTTCAAGGTCACTAATACGAATATTGTATTGTAGTAATTGATCAGGATTTACCTCAACCTGAAATTGTCTTCTAAAGCCACCGAGCGAAGCAACTTCAGCAATACCGGGAAGAGCTGTAATTTCATAGCGTAAAACAAAGTCTTGCAAATCTCTTAAATCAGCTAAAGTCATTTTACCGCTTTCATCGACTAGTGCATACTCATAGACCCAGCCGACCCCGGTAGCATCGGGGCCAAGTTCTGTTGTTACACCCGCAGGTAATTTGCCTTGCATGGAGTTGAGATATTCGAGAATTCGGCTCCTGGCCCAGTAAAGGTCGGTGCCGTCTTCGAATAGCACATAAACCAGACTAAAGCCAAAAAATGAATAACCACGTACTGTTTTAGCAAAGGGTACCGATAACATTCTGGTAGTCATGGGGTAAGTCACCTGGTCTTCTACAATCTGGGGCGGTTGACCAGGATACTTAACCTGAACGATTACCTGGGTATCAGAAAGATCAGGTATGGCATCGAGCTTGATGTTTGCCAGAGCCCAAAGACTCATGAAAAATAAGACAGTCGTACCGATGAGCACCAGCACCCTGTTGTCAATTGACCAGTTTACTAATTTTCTCATATCTGACTTCCTTTAATGGTTATGGCCAACTTTGGCCCCCTTACTAAGCGCCTCTTTTAAAGATGCTTCAGAATCTAACAGAAATTGACCGCTGGTGACTACCAGCTCATTCTCGTTGAGCCCCGTCACCGCAGCTTTGCCATCAGAGGTAAGTAATACGGTTATCGGTCTTACCTCAAACTTTCCTTTTCCCAAAGATACAAAAGCATAGCTCTTTTCACCAGAGTAAATGGCCGCAGTATCTGGTATCACCAGTGACTCATCATCAAGTTTTGATTCGATGTTAACCTCGGCAAACATGCCTGGTTTTAATAAACGTTTTGGGTTCGATATCACGATACGAACTTTAATATCACGGGTACTGGGGTCAAGAAAAGGGGAAATTAAATCAATGCGCCCCGGAAAATCTTTATCAGGATAAGCGGTGGTTTTAAGATTAACTTTGACACCTTTTTTGATATAAGGTAAATCTTTTTCAAAGACGTGAATGTAGCCCCATAATTTTGAGAGATCTGCAATACGTATCAACTCTTGTCCTGATTTTATAAATGAACCCTGCAAAATATCTTTTTTTACCACCACCCCACTAATGGGAGAACTGTAATACGTTAACCGGGATGACTTACCGCTGGTCTCAAGTTGCCGTATCTGGCTTTCTGAGATATCAAGGTAGTTTAATTGGCGTCTTGCAGCCTGAACCGTTAAGTCTGACTTCAAAGCAGCGTTGTTTTTACCTTGAGAGAAATACATATTTTTTAAAGAATTATAGGTAGTGACGTATTCTTCCTTGGCGGCCAGAATTTTAGGGCTGTAAATACCGAAGAGATTTTGGCCTTTATTCAGGTATTGGCCTTCTGTAGTAACAAAGACCTTTTCAAGCCAGCCATCATATTTAGTTGAGACGATTACCAGTTTATCAGCACCTTCATTATAATCAAGGTGGGCAGAATATTTTGTTTTTTTAGAGAAGACCTCTTTTATGACAGGTTCTGTTGCAATATTGGCATTCAATAGTACAGTAGAACTCAAACGAAAGTTAAAATTCTTTTTATCGGGCACGTTAGTTTTTTTTTCTGAAGAATCTGGTATAGTCATATCGCCCATCGAGCCAGACAGTTTGTTGCCACTTGTCTTTTTGGTATTGTCATGCTCATGATGAGCCTCTTCTTCAAGTACCTCCTGGTACGTGAGTTTCATGCCGCAAATCGGGCAATTTCCCGGCTCTTGTTTAATCACCTGGGGGTGCATCGAACATGTGTAATAACCGCCTTTAGCTTTCGGCTCTGTCTTGGTATCTTTACAATCTGTAAGCAGTAGTGGCGTCGTCACCAGAATGATAACCATTATTCTTGTTATTATTTTCATAATTTATCCTTTAATTGAATAGATTTAAGTCTCAATGAATTGGCGATAACTGAAACCGAACTAAAGCTCATAGCAGCCGCCGCAATCATCGGCGACAACAACAGACCAAAGAAAGGATAGAGTAATCCCGCTGCAATCGGCACCCCCAGCATATTATAGCCAAAGGCAAAAAATAGATTCTGTTTGATATTTCTCATTACTGCTTCGCTCAGAATCTTGGCACGAATGATGCCAATCAAGTCTCCTTTGACAAGAGTAATTCCTGAACTTTCCATGGCTACATCGGTTCCGGTACCCATGGCGATACCGACATCAGCGGCAGCTAGTGCAGGGGCATCGTTGATGCCGTCGCCGGCCATGGCAACAATATGCCCTTTTGCTTTCAGGTCTTTGACGTACTGATGTTTGTCTTCGGGGCGCACGTCGGCTTTGACAAAGTCAAGCTCTAACTGTGAGGCAATGGCCCTAGCGGTACGTTCGTTATCACCAGTCACCATGTGTATCTCAAGATGTTTAGATTTGAGTTCTTTTAAAGCATGAGCGCTACTCTTTTTAATCGGATCGACTACCCCAATCAAGCCAATCAATTTTAAGTTTTTGGATAAATACATTACTGTTTGCCCCTGCAATTGCAGCTCTTCTACTGTTGTAGTTTTATTGCCCAACTCAATCGATAGACCTTGCATCAGCCTTTTGTTTCCCAGAGCTACTTTATCAGAACCGATCCGGCCGGTTACGCCTTCGCCGGTAACAGCTTCGAAATTCTCTACACCGGCCAAAGCCAGACCTTTTTCTTTGGCACCCTCAAGTATAGCTCTTGCCAAAGGGTGCTCACTGCCTTTTTCAAGGGTCGCTGCTATGGCCAGAACTTCATCTTCACTATGCTCTAAAGCTATTACCGTTTCAAGCTTAGGTTTCCCCTCGGTGATGGTTCCTGTTTTGTCTACCACCAAAGCCGTCACTTTAGACATGGTCTCGAGTGCCTCAGCATCTTTTATTAGCACTCCCGATTGAGCACCCTTGCCGGTACCCACCATAATTGCCATCGGAGTTGCCAAACCCAGAGCACAGGGACAGGCAATAATAAGTACGGCAACCGCGTTGACCAGAGCGTAAACCATGCTGGGTTCAGGGCCGACAAGCGCCCAAATTACAAATGTCAGTATTGAAATCAATACTACTGCCGGTACAAAGTACTTCGATACCAGGTCGGCCAGATTCTGGATTGGTGCCCGGCTGCGACTGGCTTCTGACACCATTTTAACGATTTGCGCTAGCAGAGTTTCATTGCCGACTTTTTCGGCGATAATAATCAAAGTGCCATTACCATTGACAGTACCGCCGGTGACTTTGGCATCTTTGGTCTTCTCAACGGGAATCGCTTCACCGCTAATCATCGATTCGTCGATCGAGCTACGCCCCTCAATAACAATACCATCGACCGGCACTTTATCACCTGGCATGATACGCAGGCTGTCGCCGCTTTGTACCTGATCAAGGGGGATATCTATTTCTTCCCCGGTATTTTTATCAATACGTCTGGCAGTTGGCGGTACTAACGATAACAAAGATTTAATGGCCGCGCTCGTTTGACTGCGAGCACGTAATTCTAACACCTGGCCCAGCAACACGAGCACAATAATTACTGCTGCTGCCTCAAAATAAACTTCAACACCGCCACGTGCATTTTTGAATGCGGCCGGGAAAATATCAGGAAAAAATGTCGCCACTAGGCTGAATAAATAAGCCGCCCCTGTACCAATGGCAATCAGGGTAAACATATTCAAATTCCAGGTTTTTATAGATTGCCATCCCCTTTGAAAGAAAGGGAATCCGCCATATAACACTACTGGTGTTGCTAAAATCAATTGCATCCAGGCCAGCATCGAAACCGGCAATAACGTATGCAAAGGGTTACCGGGAATCATATCGGCCATAGCACTGATAAAAACCGGTACGGTTAAAGCTAAACCCCACCAGAATCTTTTTTTCATATCTTCATATTCAGGATTTTTCTCTTCTTCAAGATGAACTGTGCGAGGCTCAAGAGTCATACCACACTTAGGGCAATTGCCCGGCTTTTCTTCAGAAACTTCAGGATGCATCGGGCAGGTATATTCAACCTTTGTTGCAGGTACCTTTAAGTTAACCGGCTCTAGAGCCATACCGCATTTAGGGCAGGGAACATTTTCTTCTTCTTTCACCTCGGGATGCATGGGGCAGGTATAAGGGCCGACATCACTTCTTTGAACCGGCTGGTCTTTAGTCGTACCGATATACAATTCAGGATTTTGATTGAATTTGTGTAAACAATGGTGTGCACAAAAATAATAATTATTATTTTTATAGGAAGTTTGAATAGCCCTATCGCTAATCTCTATTTTCATTTGACATATAGGGTCTGTTGCCTGCTTCATATTGATCTCCTTTATTTTAAACATAAATGTTGATGTGACTCTTAATGATGGTCATTCTCTATATGGCCAGCGTTGTTTGGCTGGTTGACCAACGGTGACTTTTTCTGCCAGGTCTTCATCACCGGTTCTACACCGATGCCTTTTTCATAAACCAGTTCACCGCCTTCAGTTGAGCCCCAAATAAACAAAGCAACGATAACTATGATGGTGATTCTAAATAAAATTCTAAGCTTTTCTTTGTAAGCAGGCCAGAACTGTAGTAGGCCGCTACCGATCAACCAAAGAATCGATGCCGCTAACATAATGTTGCGATGATCATGAACCAGACTATGATCAGGGCTACTGTGACCGATAATGTTTGCTGATAACAAGCCGGCGCCAGCGGATAAGACGCTTGCAATTAAGCCCAATTGAAAAAGCCAGCGAGCGCTCTGATCGAAGAAATCTTTCTTTTTGAGAAACCAGAGAAATTCAAATAACAATACTAACATAATGAGCGCAATAGGAAAGTGCACCAGTTTCGGATGTAAGGTAATCAGCATACTGTTAAAAGACTCAGCATGCTCGACCACCTGGGTTTCATGGACATCACCACCATGCGCGTATAACGATGTAAAAATAAAATTAATCATCGCCATCTTCCTTCAAATTCGCTGTCGTTTGTAAATATTCTAAATAAGAAATGCTTTGCTGCAAATCTTTATAGGTTTTGGCCGACTGAATCGACACCATCAAATAACGGCGATATGAATCGAGCACATCGAGTAATGAAACCGTGCCAGCAGAGAGAGCTCCCCGTTGCGCCTTGAATGATGCCAGATATCTGGGTAACACACTGGTTTCATACTTGATATATGATTCTTTCAGTTGACCCGCCTGGCCAAATTCTCCCTGCCAGCCTTTCGTCAATTTAAGGTCGATGTTAGCCTGTTCTTGTTTCATGGTCAACAAAGTCTGTTTTTTAGCTTCGATATCATGTCGTTCTTTAACAGCATAATACAAAGGGATAGATGTCGAAGCTTTCAACGAAAAGAAATCTTCTCCGCTATCTTTGCCTGTCACTTCTTGACGAAAACGATAGGAGGCACCGACGGTTACATCAGGGAAGAGATTGCCTTTGGCATGAGCGAAATTAGCTTCAGCGGCCTGTACACTGAAACTGACCGCTTTATATAGAGGATGTTTTTTTGCGTCAAATTTTTCAGGTATAGCAACTGCTGTGCTCTTTGCCTGCCATTCGTCGATATCACTGGGGGCTTTTACCCATTCATAACTTACACCAGAAAGTTCTTCTATCTTTGCCTGCACTTTAGCAAGCTCAGCCCGGTTCTGGGTAATGTCATTGTCGAGAATAGCCAGGTCGGCCTCTAGTTTTAACAATTGAGAAGCACTCATCTTATCTACCGATACCAAAGCTCTTGCCTGGGTAACGATTTCGGTCAAGGATTGCCTGTTTTCTATCAACAATTGTTCTTTACGATAAAGAAAGTATAGCGCATGGTAGGTTTGCTTAATATGCAGCAGTAAAGTGGCCTTCACTTCATTTTCCATTTGCTTTTGGGAGAGAAATAATTTATAACGGGTGCGTTTACGATAAACACTCTCCCAGGGAAAAGTAAAAGTCTGAGCAAGGGAAGCTTCGACCCCTGACATGGCATGAGAATTTAGACTGGGCCAGCTTGATAGGGGGCTATTGCTGTGAGCTAATGAAAAAACAGGATTTTTTTGAAAGGTACTTTCTGATTGTGCCTCAGATTCTTTTGCTTTGGTTTTATGAGCCTGAGACTTCAATATAGGGCTGTTTTTCAATGCATCATCGATATAATTTTGTAGTGATAAAGCTTCAACCTGCTGAAATATAGCGGTAAGTATGAACACTAAAGCAACCAGCATAGTCTGAAATGTTGCCTTCAATGCTTCTAAAATAATATTATGCATTGTTATTTACCCCGGACATCGCGTGCATAATACTTGCCGGCCACGTAGCAATTGGTACATTCTGGTAACTTAGACCCAAAATGGGATTTTCGACTAAAAAACTTTGTTTTTGAAAATTGGAATTGAATTCTTCAGTTTTGAAATTCTGTTTTTTTAATGTTGGACTGTTCTGCAACGCCAAATCTAAAAAATAATTGAGATTTTTCGCATAAAGTGGTGCAACTATTAAAATAAAAAATGTGATGCTCTTAAAATATTGTAAACGCATTAGTCTACCTCCTATAAATTTTCTCATTTGGGAATAAATTAGAAGGCTAGATCAAATGAGAATTTTACTGAATAAAGAAACTTGCCTTTCAAGAGGCTTCGTTTGAGATTGTATAAGAGAAAGCTGAAACAGTTCACCTTGCTCATAATTAGAGGTCAAGGAAGCCGGAATATCTAGATACTGTGTCTGAACAGAAAATTTGTTAATGGAGTAGTTTTTTAAAGTTGCATTATAGTTATTTGTGCATTCACATTGCTTAACTGATTTTTTGACAAAAACGGGATTAGAGTTCTCTCCTACAATCAGATTCTGGTTTAGGGAACTTTTAAGCTTTGAGTCAGATACCAACATCGTATGGCAGGCTGGTTGACCTTTTTCTGTTATTATTTCGGATAAGGTTGAGCATTCTGCAAAATCAGAAAAAAACACTGAAAACATCAGTGGCATTAATAATAAGGCTGGTATTTTTTTGAAAATGTTCAATTCTGTATCCGTTTCACTTTATCTAATTAAAGTTCTCTGTAAGTATAAACCAAGTTACTGTTGCTCTACATATAGTATACAAATATTTTAGATTTTTGGCGAAAAAATATTAAGGATTAATTACTTCATCCATAATGCACTTTATTTTAGAATTCTGCTCTTCCTTAGATTGAGTAAAAAGCGACATAGTGTTTATGAGATTAAGAATAGAGTCGAGCAACTGATTTTCGATTACAAATATTTGATAGTTTCTTTCCTGAACTTTTTTCCATCATGAAACAACATTCAATTCAGTTTCAAATTGAAATAAAAAAATGAAGCCATCTGTTCTTAGGCAGATCTGTATTATAACTAGCACTTGATTAGAGCAATATTAACTCTGTCTTTAAACTCAAAATAATGAAAAAATTAGTTGACGACGCGGCGCATAAAAACTACTGAACTATAACGATCAAAATAGTTTGCACTTTTTTGGCCCATTTGTGACAGAATGTGCATTTTATAGAGATCAAGGTAGATGGCTTCGGCCAGGGAGGATTTATGAATATTAAAGAAGAAATAACAGGGGCAATTAACCGGGTCGAAGATTTAGGCCAAATGATGCTGCGCAATCCTAAAGTAGCGGCAGATTTAATACCATCAGCTGTTAAAGGCTATGTTTTACAACAAGGTAAAAATGATACAATCGGAATTGTGTCTCCGCACAAGACTTTTTATGACTGGACATATTCGAATGAAGGCAATCCGGCATTTCGTGAATTGTACAGAAAAGCATATAGAGGGCAGTGGAACGCAGAAGATTTACCATGGGATACCAATGTAGATCCTGAAAATATGGGAGACCTGGCAATTTTACCTGAAAAATTGCACCCTATGTACGGCAGTAAATATTATAGTAAAGATCCCAAACATAATATGCGTGAAATGCATGATGTATATGGATTTTTACTTTCTCAGTTTTTGCACGGTGAGCAAGGCGCTTTATATGCTGCCGGTATGACAGTCGAAGCAACCCCTTGGTTTGGTGCAAAATTATATGGTGCTACGCAGGTGGTGGATGAAGGTCGTCACGTAGAAGTTTTTGCCAAATATATTATTGAAAAACTCGAACGTCTTTACCATGTAAATGACAACCTGTTTGTAGTGATTCATGCTTTAAACTCAAGCCCAGACTGGGATATTAAATTTCTGGGAATGCAGATTATGATTGAAGGTCTGGCTTTGGGAGCCTTTGGTTTGTTCTATAAATACACCAAAGAACCATTGTTAAAAAACCTGCTGAAACTGGTGATTTCTGACGAAGCGCGTCATGTACACTATGGTGTAGAAGCTTTGCGGGATTATTATACCAAAGAAGTTTCAGATAAACTTCGCAAAGATCGTGAAGACTGGGCGTATGAGGTAGCAGTACTGCTGCGCAACCGCTTCATGTTCTATGAGATTAGAGAAAAATATTATGGTGACAAAATCTCCCGCGAAGAATGGGAGCGTACCATTATGAATTCTGAGATCATGAAAGAGTTCAGACGTTCTTTGTTTACACGCCTGATACCGAACTTGAAAGCAATTGGTCTTTTGACCGATCGTATTCGGCCACACTATGAAAAACTGGGCGTGATTGAGTATGAAACAATGAAAGCGGCAGACAAGCTTTCACTGAGTGAATTGCTGGCTGCATAAAGTATTGTCAATCGCAATCTCTGGAAACCGCTTTTGCTACGGCTTAAGCGGTTTTTTTTGTGGCAAAATTGAAATTTAGATTGTGATTTTTTTCTGCGCAACGAATTTTTAATGGGTCAATAAAAGTGATTCCAGCAGGCACCTTTTTCAGGAGACTGCCAGACTGAAAAGAGTTGTCAGGGCATAAAGGCATGCACCTTAACCCTATGGATTTTTCGACTCTTCTTGAAAAACTGTATGCCGGGGCTCACTTACAAAATGATGAAGCCCGGGAACTAATGTATGCAACTATGGACGGAGCTCTTACTCCGGTGCAGATTTCTGCCTGGCTTTCAGCAATGCGCATGCGGGCAGAATCTTCAGATGAGATTGCTGTATTTGCCGAAGTGCTGCGCGATAAAGCAGTCGCGTTTACCCCCGCATTGGAAGAACCGCTGCTCGATACCTGTGGCACGGGCGGCGACCGCTCTGGGATCTTGAACGTATCGACGCTTGCCGCTTTGACCTTGGCCAGTATGGGTATCAAAGTTGCCAAGCATGGCAATCGGGCGGTATCTTCAAAAACAGGTTCCGCTGATTTGCTCGAAAAACTGGGATATCCGGTGCAGGAAGAAGCCGGTTTGGCGGCGAAGCGCCTGGCTGCCCATAATTTTGTTTTTCTCTTTGCGCCGGCTTACCACCCTGCTATGAAATATGCTGGGCCGGTGAGAAAAGAAATGGGGGTACGCACAGTGTTCAATCTTTTGGGGCCGTTGGCCAACCCCGCTCGAGCAAGCCTGCATGTGTTAGGGGTTTTTCAAAAAAACTTGATGTCTATTATGGCCAATGCATTGCATAATCTGGGCGTGAAGCATGCACTGGTGGTACATTCCCGGGATGGTCTCGATGAGATAAGCCCTTGTGCACCAACAGATTATATTCTACTGTCTAATGGTAATTTAACCTCAGGTACAATAGATGCGGGCCGGTATTCTCGCCAGATTGAAAATCTTTCTGTTCTCAGAGGGGGTAGTGCAGAAGAGAGTTTCGAGCTGTCGAATCGAATCATAGATGGTACATTTGATGCAGGTATAGAGATGGTGGCAATCAATGCTGCGGCTGGTTTCATGCTCAGTGATTTATCTGCAAACGCATC
>JAGRNJ010000093.1 GCA_020440825.1 Leptospiraceae bacterium
CCTGTATACCATCGAGTCCGTCTTTAATCCCTGGATTGTGCTGGTGGTATTGTTCGGCACTGATGTACTCTACAATTTTATTCGGGTTTTTTCCCATTAGAACATCTTCGATAATCGATTTGGCTAAAGCTTTATTGGCTTCTGTTTTATCGAGATCTTCTGCTTTTACAGGCCCGTCTGTCTGGCTTCTGCCACTGGCTGTTTTTTCAACAAGCGGAGTCATCGCATCCCAATGTTCTGCCACTTTGCCATTATCATCGAGGCGAATGATATCAAAAGAAACCATGGTATCTGCACCAAAAGGTTTGGCATTTTTCCAGATATTGTGCATGAAAACATAGTTCCCATCTTCAAACATTCGTATATTTTCTGCGGTAGTACCATTTTCCTGCAAAACCGGCAGCATTTTTATGAACGGTTCTAAACCTGTGGGTATAAATGGATTATGCTGTATGTAATCCGCATTGGCCAATTGACGCATTGTATCAGGGTCATTTTTCAATACACTTCCTAAAAACGTTCCGACAATTTCTTTGTTACTCATGGTGTTCTCCCGTGTTTTTTCTTTACAGTTTCCTGTCATTATCACTGTTGCGATTATGGCAGTAGTTAATATACTTTTGATCATAAACTTCTCCTTTATGGTAACCACTCGGTTACATTGCCGATAAGTAAATGATTGGTTACCTTGTGTCAAGAATAAAAAGAAATTTTTTATGAGCAGAGAAAAACAATATAAACGGGAAGAGCTACTGGATACTGCAATAGGTATTTTTCGTCGAAACGGATATCATGCGACCAGCACTGCCGAGCTTACAGAAGAACTGAATATCAATAAAAAAACTATGTATGCTGAATTTGGTTCAAAGCTAGATTTATTTGAAGCTACCCTAGAGCACTATAATCAAACATTTTTGAGTCTGATTCTTGCCCCAATTGAAAAGAAAAACGCGGGATTAGAAGATATTGTATCTGTATTCAACAGTATATCTGAGTATGGGTCCCGCGAATTATATGGTCTGGGATGTCTGTTGTGCAATACCTCTGCAGAAAGGGGTTCTCTTGACCCCTGCTTAGGCCCCGCTATTGATCAATATTTTCAAAGAATTCATTCCGGCTTTGAGCAATCTCTATTGAACTATAAAAATTCTACAAAAACAAAAAAGCTGTTCGATCATAAAAATACAGCAGCATTCTTAACAACAGCTCTGATAGGGCTGGCAACCAGTGTTCGGGCAAAAGCTCCCAAAGAGCAACTGCAGGCGACTTGTACTTTTGTAGAAGATTACCTTGCCTCGGTGGGCAATTGGACGCATTGACAGCGCCTGCTATTTCTAAAGAAAAACCTGTTACACGTTAATACTTTCCAGCAGATAACCTTAAAATACCACGAAATCCCCGAGCTGCGTAATATGACTCAGCACCATTATGATAAATGAATACCCTTCCGTAGCGGCGATCTCCAAAGATGGCACCGCCTTTCTCCCGAACATCGACAGGCGTTTGCAACCAACTGGAAGTTTTAAGATCAAAATTTCCCAATGTCTGCAGATTTTTATATTCAGCTTCCGTGAGAATTTTAATGCCCATTTGAATGGCCATTTCCATTGCACTACCTGATGGCTTATTTGCCTTTCTTGCTTTCAAAGCTGATTCATCATAACACAGGCTTCGCCGGCCTGCCGGGCTTTCGACTGAGCAGTCGACAAAGGCAAGTTGGTTACTTGTATTCGGCCAGCAGATGACATCAGGCTCCCCACCTGTGATCTCCATTTGATAAAGGGAATTCAAATAGCCGACTCGATCTTTCAACACAGTTTCAATTGTTTGCCACTTGATTCCTTTGTGCCGTGGTTCGTTCATTTCAAATCTATCGCACAGCTTTTTCAGTAAATCACCTTTTTGTGCAGCAGATAAATTTTTCATTGAATCCCTTTAAGCGGCATTAATTTACCCTTGCGCTTTACGATATTCTTATAGTCCCATTGTATTTCTCTGGATTTCTTCAGCCAGCGCTTTAGATCAGATACTTTTACTTCACTAGCATTTGAAAATCGAATCGATGTATCTTTGAATTTACCTGTACCGGGTTTCAATAACTCTTCATTAAAACTGATTCCACTCCAGAACATTAGACGTATGCAATCTTTTAATTTACTGTAGCCAACAATCGGGTTGCCATCGAGAAACCACACTGGATGCCGATGCCAGATTTTATTTTCAGCTTCAGGCAGATTTTTATTGATTTCTGTTGCCAGAATATCACAAATCTCTTTATCTTGTATCGACAGGCTGTCATTGTAGTTTTTGACTTCAATAATCATCTTGATACTCAAGTAATTTATATTTTGATTTGATGCAGTTCATTGCTTTCAATGTATCTGCATCCCCACTGACCAGGAGTTGCCGGCAAAATCAAGAAAAGTTCCCCGTTTATCAGGGTCGCCCTCTTGTACTTCAGGTTTTTTAACCGGCTCACAGCCGGCATTCACTGCTCTCTCAAAAATTTTATCTACATCGGCAACATAGAGATGAAGTACCAGCTGAATCGGTTTATGCTCTGATGTCGCTTCGCCAAGCATTATCACCGAGTCATCAATTTTCATTTCGGCATGCATGATTCTGCCATCTGAATCTTCAAACTTTCGAAGTTCAGCTGCATCAAAAACTGTTTTCAAAAAACTGATAAATCTGGGGGCGTCTTGTACTATGAAATACGGCGAGAGAGAATTGTAGCCATCTGGTTTAAACGAATTGTTCACAAAACTCTCTATCTGCGCAAAAGATTCATATACTTCTCTCGATTTTCGAATAAGATATAGAAATTAATTGCAGCCAACCCTGATGCCATAGGCAATCCGTCTGGAGCCTGTAAAACATGTACCAGAACAATGCCGACCATAATCGGCAGAATTGTAATTGCACCAATCGCCCGTGTTAAGGGAATTGCAAACAATATACCTCCCATAACCTCAACAACCCCGACTAAGGGCATAAGTCACCCTATGGTCATAAAAGCCTGCATTAGTTTCATTACTTCATCAGGCATGTTTTCAGGTACCGGCATATAGTTAAAGAATTTATTTAAGCCGGCATTGATAAAAACCAACCCAAACAGCAGACACACTACAAACGTTATTTTTTGTTTCATATAGCTTCCTAGCGTAAGTATGTAGCAAATACTAATGTTGAAAAGTATTATTTCTTATACTTTTGATACAGATCTTTACTGCTCATTTTTCGAGCAGTAAAGGAAAAACTTTACCGTCGCCGGCGTCGATTACTCTTTCTTTGAGAAGCGCCGCCTGCAGTGCTTTTCGCCCGTTCTTCGGCTGACTGTGCGCTTTGTTTCTGCTCAATCTGGGATTGCTGAGCACCAAACGCAGAGTTAGGATTCATATCAAAACTCTGCACACTGGAGTGAACCGCCTGGCCTACCTCACGATATTCGCTCTCTGAAGGAACCGTTTCATGTACCGGCCCGGTTATATTTGCATGAAACAAGAATTCTACAGTCTCTTCTTTAATCAAAGTTACAGTCTCTTGAAACTGATTAAATGCGCGAATACGGTATTCGACAAGCGGATTTCGCTCGGCATAACCCAATGCCCACACACCCTCTCGCAATTGGTCAATGGAATACAGATGATCTTTCCATTTCTGATCTATAACCTGCAATGCAACCATACGCTCAAGCATTGCCATGTTGTTCTCACCAAGTTTTTCTTTTTTCTCGTGATAATAGCCGTTCACTATTTCGAGCAGGTTTTCCCGCATTTCATTGCGATTTAGATCAGAGAATTCCCGCCCGGTTCGATCAAGGTCTATATTGAGACCGGTCTTCAGCCAGTGCTTTAAATCATCAACATTCCAGTTAACTGCGTTTTTTCCCGGCAGATATAAGTCAATTTTGCTCAGAATGCTATCGTTAATATACTCTTTTATCAAGTCTGAGATATTTTCATTTTCGAGAATTTCATTTCGAACAGAGTAAATATATTTTCTCTGGGTGTTCATAACGTCGTCATATTCGAGCAGATATTTTCGAATATCAAAGTTATGTGCTTCTACCCGTTTTTGAGCCCGCTCGATCGCTTTTGAAATCATTTTATGCTCAAGAGATTCACCCTCTTGCATACCAAAGCGCTGCATTATAGGCCCGAGCTTATCAGAACCAAAGACCCTCATGAGATGATCTTCTAATGATAAATAAAATCTTGAAGACCCGGGGTCTCCCTGTCGTCCAGACCTACCTCTCAACTGGTTGTCAATTCGGCGGGACTCATGGCGCTCTGAACCAATAATATGCAGACCACCTGCCTCTCTTACCCCCGGCCCAAGAACAATATCTGTACCCCGACCGGCCATGTTGGTCGCAATTGTAACCCGGCCTTTTTGTCCGGCATCTTTTACTATTTGGGCTTCACGGTCATGGTGTTTGGCATTTAGAACCTCATGGGGAATTCCGCGCTGGTTCAACAGTTTTGACAGTTTTTCAGAGTTTTCAATTGAAACTGTACCGAGCAGAACCGGCTGTCCTCTTTTATGACAGTCTTTGACATCTTCTGCGATGGCATTGAATTTTTCTTTTTCATTGCGATAAACTTTATCGGGATGATCAAGCCTCTGCATGATCTTATTGGTCGGTAACACGACTACATCAAGGTTGTAGATCTTTTTGAATTCTTCAGCTTCGGTATCTGCCGTACCAGTCATACCAGAAAGTTTTTCATACATTCTGAAATAATTTTGAAAGGTGATTGTAGCCAGTGTCTGGTTTTCCTGTTTCACGGGCACCCGCTCTTTGGCTTCAATTGCCTGATGCAGACCGTCTGAATAGCGCCGGCCCTCCATCAAACGACCGGTAAATTCATCGACAATGATAATCTCCTGATTCTGCACAACATAATCTACATCGCGGGCAAAAAGATGATGCGCCTTGAGACACTGGTGAACATGGTGAACGGTTTCGACTTCTTTAGGGTCATACAGATTATCAAGACCGAGTAGCTTTTCAACTTTTGCATTGCCTGTCTCGGTGAGCAATATACTGCGTGCTTTTTCATCAATTTCGAAATCTATTTTATCTTCAAGACGCGGTATGATTTTATCAACTTTCACGTAGCCATCGACGCTCATATCTGCCGGCCCACTGATAATCAGCGGGGTTCGGGCTTCATCAATAAGAATTGAGTCTACCTCGTCGACAATGGCGAAATAATGATCTCTCTGCACTTTGAAATTTTTATGCTCAACCATATTATCGCGCAGATAATCAAAGCCAAACTCATTGTTGGTACCGTAAGTTATATCAGCAGCATACGCCCGCTGGCGTTCGGTGTGGCTCATGTTTGAGACAATCGCACCTACTTCCATATCATGAAATTTATAAATGGGAGACATCCACTCTGAGTCACGTTTTGCAAGGTAATCATTGACTGTAACAACGTGCACCCCGCGGCCAGTGAGGGCATTGAGGTAAATTGCCAGAGTTGAAGTGAGGGTTTTTCCCTCGCCGGTTTTCATCTCAGAAATTTTACCGGAGTTCAAGACCATCCCCCCCATAAGCTGCACATCAAAATGCCGCATTTGCAGAGTACGTTTTGAGGTTTCCCGAACAACCGCAAAAGCTTCAGGCAACAATGCATCGAGCTTTTCACCATTGGCCAGCCGGGCTTTGAACTCAGGAGTTTTGGCTTTTAACTGCTCGTCACTGAGCGAAGATAATGATGATTCAAGGGAATTAATTTTGGCAATGATGGGGGCCATCTGCTTGATGTCCCTCTCAAACTTAGACCCAAATAGTAATTTGAGAGCAAATTGCAGCATAATCGTTGGTTTTCAGCATCGAAACCTGCAGACAAGTACTAAATTGACCTGAACTGAGCACCAATCTTGGGTTATCTGCGATATCACTTGACAACCTGAGTCGATGAGTAATTTCGCCGACTACCTGCCCTATGATTTCGAAAGTTGTAATATATTATAATCCCCGATGCCGCAAAAGCCGTGAAGCCTTGCAGATCATTAAAGATCGGGGTATTGAACCTGAGATTCGGTATTATCTTGAAGAACCGCCGACCCAGGCAGAACTTTCAGAAATTCTAAGAAAAATGGGCAAAAAGCCACGCGATATTTTTCGTAAATCAGAGCCACTATATAAAGATCTGGGGCTTAAAAATAAAGACCTGAGTGACGACGATTTACTCGACTACCTTATACAGTATCCGATTTTAATTGAACGGCCTATCGTGGTGAAAGGCCAACGAGCTGTTTTAGGCAGGCCGCCTGAAGATATTAAAAAAATAATTTAGAGGTTCCATAGAGTAAAATCTTGAGTTCATAAAACTCCCTGATTTCTACTCTCAGAGATAAACCTATTTTTCAACCATGATTTTCAAACCGCCGATTTCAAAAGAAACCTCCAGCGCGGTTGTAGAATTCTTAAGAATTAAACTTGGTCTCAATAAAAAACTGATGCTTCTGTTCAGCTCGGCTTTGCTGGGTGTTATTGTGGCTGCAGCAGCAATTGCATTCACTTTTATTTTGCACGCGGTAAAAGACGGTGCGGCAGCCATCCCTTTTCTCGAAGCAAATGCATACCTCAAGCCTGCCCTTGGCGGTCTTGCGGTCGGTATTATTGTTTTTCTGGTCTTACGCAAACCCCAGGGTGGGGGGGTAGAAGAAACCATTAAAATGATCAAAGTCGATTACAAGACCACTGGTTTGCGGCATGCGGTTGTGCGATTGCTCACATCGAGTATAACATTAGGTAGCGGGGGTTCGGCCGGTAAAGAAGGGCCAGCAGTGAACATTGGCGGCATCGTGGGCTCCTTACTGGGCCGCCTGCTGCCTTTTCCTGAATCATATGTGCGCACGTTAATTGGTGCCGGGGCTGCTGCGGGAATTGCATCTGCTTTTCAAGCCCCGATTGCGGGGGCTTTTTTCGCACTGGAAATACTGCTCGCAGATTTTACTTTAGACACTTTCTCAATGATCGTCGTCGCAAGTGTTGCCTCTACGGCAGTTACCCAGAGCTTTGGCGATTATTCAAGACACCTGAAGGTGCCCGATTACAGTTTCAATGATCCCGTTGAGCTTCTGTTTTATGCAGCAATGGGGGTCGCCGGCGGATTGATCGCGGTGTTTTTCATTCGAACCCTGCATGCATCCGAAGAGTTTTTCAAACGTTCACCCCTGCCCCGATTTTTGCAGCCAGCCCTGGGCGGGTTGGCGTTAGGTGCGCTGGCAATGATTATTCCTGAGATATTCGGCGAAGGCTACCAGCTGATCAATATGACAATGGCCGGCAAAGCCGATGAACTTCTGGGCCATTATCGGCTGACAGATTACCTCGGCATTGCGGGTATACTGGCAGTAGTCCTGGTGGCTAAAATCTTCGGTACTGCATTTACATTAGGCAGCGGTGGTAGCGGTGGTACAATTATCCCGGCTTTATTTATTGGCGCAATTGTCGGCAGTATAATGGCAGAGATCACCTCGTATTTCTTTCCCGATTTAAAAATTTCTCCCGGCACCTGGGCAATGGTGGGCATGGGCAGTGTTCTGGCTGCGATGACCCAGGGCCCGTTATTTTCGATCACCTTATTTTTTGAAATTACCCGCAATTATGAAGTAATACTGCCGGTTGTAGTGGTGGTTACAACCTCAATACTGGTATCAAAACATTTTCTCAAAGGTTCTCTCTACAGTATATCACTGCGCCGCGAAGGAATTCGCCTCTACCAGGGCATGGAACAGTCAATCATGGAAGAGATCTCAGTACAAGAGGTCATGCACAAAGATGTAAATCTGGTCAATTCGAATGTTACCCTGGGAAGCCTTATTCAGGGTTTCTTGCATACCGACTACTCGGCCGGCTTTGTGGTCAGTAAGACTGGTAAATACCAGGGAATTGTGACAATCGATGATGTGAAAGAGTATATCGAAGAACGTGAACTTTTCAACCTGCTGCTTGCCTCTGAACTGGCCCGACATCCCGATATATGGCTCACTACCGGCATGAGTCTGCTCGAAGGGTTAGAACTCATGGACAGGCATGATATGATCTGGCTGCCGGTTCTGGCCGATGACGGGTCGCATAAACCTGTCGCATATATTACAAGAAAAGACATTATCTCGGTCTATAGCAGGGAACTGACAAGACGAGGAACCCAGAGCATGATGCTTGAGACCACATCGGCAGCACGACCGGGCTCTCTGGCAATTGCCGAGAATCTGCAGATTGAATCTCTGATTGTACCCAAAAAGTGGGCGGGAAAAACCCTCAAAGAACTTGATCTCAGAGCACGATATAACCTGACAGTGATTGGCATTCGCCGGCCTGAAACCGAAGGCAATATAATACCCGATGTAAACTACCAGCTTCGACCACAAGATCAGTTGACTCTGGTGGGCACATTTGAAGACATTGACCTTATGCTGGCAGAACTGCAAAAAGGGTCCAAATTTTTGAATCTCTTTAGAAGGGGTTCAAATGCTGAAAGTTGAAATCTGGTCAGATATAGTTTGTCCTTTCTGCTATATGGGAAAACGTCGCTTCGAGCAGGGTCTGGCCCAGTCTGGCCTGCAAGATACGGTGTCTATTGAATGGAAAAGTTTTCAGCTGGCCCCCGATTTAAAAGGCTCCAGAGAAAAAAGTCTCAATCAGTTTCTCGCAGAACATAAACAGATATCCTTAGCTGAAGCAGAAAAGATGAATGCCCATGTAACAAAAATGGCCCTTCAGGATAATCTCGCATACCGCCTGGATATTGCGGTGGCCGCCAATTCATTTGATGCCCACCGACTTTTGCATGCGGCCAAAAGTTTTGGCCTGCAAAATGAATTGAAAGAAGCACTGTTAGCAGGTTATTTCACCAAAGGGCTCAATCTCGAAGACCATGAACAGTTATTGAGAATCAGCACAGATTGTGGAATTCCACAACCCGATGTGCTCGAAGTCTTACAATCTACAATGTATGCAGATGACGTAAGGGAAGATATTGACCTCGCGACCGCAAATGGCATTCATGCAGTACCGTTTTTCGTTGTTAATCGAAAGTATGCAATCTCTGGAGCACAACCGCCAGAGGTATTTCAAAAAACTTTGCAAAAAGTAAGTGCCGAGTCGAATCAGGAGAACCCGTTATGAAAGAACCAAAAGCTTTTCTCAATGCTGAATGGCGAAAATTGATTATTGCGAATTATACTGTTAACCCAGAGATTCTCGCGCCCTATCTGCCGGCCGGTACGCAACTCGATTTGTGGAACAACCAGTGCTATGTAAGTCTGGTGGGATTCATGTTCTTGAATACCCGCCTGCTCGGTAAGAAAATTCCCTTCCATTCTGATTTTGAAGAAGTAAACCTGCGCTTTTATGTCAAATATACAACCCCCGAAGGGGAACTGCGCAGAGGGGTTGTCTTTATTCGTGAAATTGTGCCTAAGCTGACGTTAACACTGGTTGCAAATACTATCTACAAAGAAAATTACCGCACGATGAAAATGGAACACCAGTGGCAGCACAGCTCAAGCGACCTGCGGGTTTCATACTCTTTCAAAAAAAAGAAATGGCATCGTTTTTCTGTGGTTACCGATCTCAATCTCGAAGCGATTCCTGAAGGCAGTGAAGCCGAATTCATAACAGAGCATTATTGGGGTTATACGAGACTCAGCGATAAAAAAACCGGCCAGTATGGTGTCGAACACCCGCGATGGTCGGTGTATCCTGTTCGGGACTACCAGATCGATGTCGATTTTGAAACAGTCTACGGTAAAGATTTTGCCTTCTTAAATCTGCAATTGCCCGTGTCGGTGTATCTTGCTGAAGGCTCTGAAATCATTGTGCGCAGCGGCGGCAAAATTTGAGCAAAATCCCTCCGAATTCTGCATCTGTCTATGAGAATATTAAAAAACTGGCGAGCGACTTGCGTGATAAAAACGGGGGCTGCCCCTGGGACATTGAGCAGACCCATGCCTCTTTACGGCCCCATTTGATTGAAGAAAGTTATGAGACACTCGATGCGATTGATGAGATAATCAATTTAGAAAATGAAGATGCCATGGCGGATGCCTCACTGCCAGAAATTTCCCACGTTGCAAAAAAAGAATCGATTCTCAATTTTAAGGAAGAATTAGGCGATCTGGTGTTTCAGGTTGTCATTCACAGCCAGCTCGCCGAAGAAAAGAACTGGTTCAATCTTGACGACGTTCTACAAAGCCTTACTGATAAACTTGTCTTTCGTCACCCTCATGTATATGGCGATGAGACAGCTGATAATTCAGCAAAGGTGCTGAAAAACTGGGAAGCCCTCAAGGCAAGAGAAAACCAGAAGAAAGCCAATCGCAGAACAAGTATCTTAGACGGAGTACCAAATCATCTACCGGCACTGGCAACTGCCCAGAAACTGGGAGCCAAGGCGGCGAAAGTGAAGTTTGACTGGCCGGCAGACATTGCCGGGGCAAAAACTTTACGTGATAAAATTCTCGAAGAGTGGCAAGAACTTTTACAGGAGTTGCCCGAAGACCCGGCCCAATTCAAAAGTGCCACCCTGCCCGGTGAAATGCTGGCACGCAAAGAACGCGCAGAAGAAGAATTGGGAGACCTGTTGTTCGTTCTCTCGCAGACTGCCCGTATGTATGACCTCGATGCTGAAACTGCGTTGCGTAAGTCATCCGCCAAATTCAGGTCCCGCTTCACAAAGATGGAAAAAATGTTTGCAGAGCGTCTGAACAATGGGGATTATCCCTCGCTGGCTGAATGGGAAGACGCATGGCAGACAGCAAAACAGAATTCATCTGTAACAGATTAGATCATCGCCCAGATGGCGGAATTGGTAGACGCGCTAGTTTCAGGTACTAGTGAGGGCAACCTCGTGGGGGTTCAAGTCCCCCTTTGGGCAAATTTTTTTAACCTTACCCCGCATTCTATCTGCGGCAGTGTTTACTCTTACACTCCCCTGCTCTTCGGTTAAGTCATCTAAACTAAAGTACCTAAGATTACCAAAGAATGAAAACTCATTCAGATACAAAGTACTGTATTTAGGTTTGATATAAACATAAGACCGGAATGCTTTCTTTAAAATATTATTCTGTGACTCCGGAACCTGGCAGTGAATACCGTTCTTACTCCATCTCTGTCTGTTAAACTTGTATCTTTTATCAGGAGACTTAAGAGAATGATGAATCGCTCTCGGCCGTCCATGGCCTTCGCGATTCAAGCATTTTCAACAGAAAATGCTAAACCATCCGTGGCGTTTGCTCTCCGGTGGTTGGCAAAGCACAGGAC
>JAGRNJ010000094.1 GCA_020440825.1 Leptospiraceae bacterium
CTTCACCTCATGGAACCAGGCCTTCAAAGGCTGTTCAGAATCTTTATATTCTGATTTCTCCCAGAATTCACGAAGTTTTCGTCTGGCTATAATTCTCAATATGGCTAATATACAAAATTGGGGTCAGATTATCAACTAAATTTCCCGAATTGGGAAATGAGAAAAGAGAAAAGATTCAAAGATGCTATTGCGTAGAACGTACAAGGTTAGACGAAGGCATGCGCCGTGTCTGCCGTTTTGCTTTGTCGCACCCCGAATACAGAGTCGATCACGCCGTTTCGCGGCGTCAGGCAAAATGAATAGAAACGGCTCATCTTCGCTTGGTTTGTCGCTAAGGGTAAAACCGAACGAGCGGGGTTGGGGCCCCATGAGTGAGCATGTGAACCTCAGTTATCGGCTGTTGCGTTATCAATTATTCACCCAATTTCCAATATTAATTTCTTCAATCCTCTTAAATTCTTTAGTATTATTCGTAACTAGTATTAAATTCTTAGAAATAGCCTGTGCGGCTATTAATAAATCCATAGGCCCAATAATATTTCCTTGATTCTCTAATCGCGATTTAATGGCTCCAAACGCTACAGCATCAGAATCATCGAAAGTTAGTATCTGGAAAATCGATAAAAATTCTATCAATGAAATTCTATTTTTTTCAGGAAACTTGCTTTTAGCTATACCATATTCAAGTTCTGCAATTGTAATAGAAGAAATAAATATATTTTCACGAAATTTGCTTTCAAGCACGTTTAAAACATTGATTGGCCTTTTCTTTATAATATAAATACATATATTAGTATCAAGTAGATACATTAGATTTCTTCTCGAATTTGTTCAATTCCTTGATTCCTATTTCCTTCTAAATAATCTGAAGAAAAATTTTCAAGACCATGAAGGAATACCTCCCAAGATTTCTCGTGTGGCATTAAAATTACTGCTTCCCCAACTTTTTTGATCAGGACATCATTCCCGGAAAACTGGAATTCCTTAGGTAATCTAACTGCCTGACTACTGCCATTAATAAATAATTTTGCACTTTGCATTTGATAATTCCTTACTGTGTAGTATATACTTAGATATATACGTTGTCAATAATAATATTAACGGAATTGCCGAAAACGCGAGCTTTTATGGGATGTTAGCGGCCGATCGAGCCCGAGCCAAACTACAAACCTCACACTCTTCGTAGTTTGGCGAGAATAAAGCGAGTGAGGCCGCCAATTTGGTGAGCGAAGCGAACCCGAGCACCGCAGGTTGCGTAGCAACCGAGGAGCGCAGCCCATAAAAGCAGTTGTACGAAGTAATGGGGCAGGGCGACTGAGTGTGAGCGGGTTCGCGCTTGTCAGGGTATGCTCCCTCCCTTCGATACCCCGTGAGTCCAGAAGAGCTTCGCAAACTTATTCCTGATTCGAAGCATGATGTCGATCGCATCGAAAAGCTTTCTCAAATCGGTTACCCCGGAATTCGAGCGATCGTGCCAGAATTGTTTGAGTGGATTCAAGACATCAATTGGCCTGTGGCACGCCCGCTCGTTTCGCTGCTGGCGCTGAGTGGCGAAGATGGGGTTCGGTGTATTCGCAATATTCTTTCAGGCAGCGATGCGATGTGGCAATATTGGTGTGTGACAGAAGTTGTGCCGCAAATGCCACAAGAGTTTCAGAAGCAGCTTATCGATGACTTCAAAGTCTATTCCGCGAAAGCGGGCTCGCAAGACGAAAGGGAAGTTGTTTCAGAGATGGAACAAGTGGCCCAGGGTATAAACCTTTCGTTGGAGTGATGGACGTTCTTAAAGGGCGGTAGAATCAACGCCCCATCATTTTGTACAACTCTTATTCTACGAAGTTCAAGTTTCAGAATTTACAAAGGGCAATTTTATACTATTAAACTTTTTTGAGCGTTACAAAAAGCTCTCATGGCGAATGGCATGGCAGGTGTAGCCGTTAATATGTTTCTGTAGATAATCTTGATGATAATCTTCGCCAATATAAAATTTATTATACTTTTCGAGCGTGGTGACAACCGGCTGCCCCCATTTTCCAGATTTATTTACAACCTCAATCATTTCTTGTGCTGTCTTTTTTTCTTCTTCATTCTGGTAGAATATTGCTGAGCGGTAAGAAGTACCGCGATCATTCCCCTGACGATTCAGGGTTGTAGGGTTGTGTACCCGAAAAAAGAAATCAAGCAGCTTTTTGAAAGAGGTTTTCTCTGTATCATAATCTATTTTCAAGGCCTCGGCATGACCGGGGTGATTTTGGTACGTCGGGTTCTCATTCTGCCCGCCGGTATACCCTACTTCGGTGTCTAAAACTCCCGGCTCTTTGCGAAAAAGTTCTTCAAGGCCCCAGAAGCACCCGCCCGCCAGATATGCAGTTTTCAAATTTGGCATATTCACTCTTCTTTACGGGGAATAAAATCCAGAGAAACTGAATTCACACAATGCCGGGTATTTTTTGCCGTCATACGCTCACCGGTAAAGACATGTCCCAGATGCCCGCCGCAGTTAGCGCACACGATTTCTGTACGTCGACCATCGGCATCGGGTACTCTTTTTACTGCGCCGGGAATCTCATCATCAAAACTAGGCCATCCGCAACCCGATGAAAACTTACTGTCTGATTCATATAAAGCAGCATTGCACTGTCGACAGATATATGTACCAGTTTCATAAAAATTATTGAATTTCCCAGTATTGGGATATTCAGTTCCTTTGTGTAGAATAATTCGTTTTTCTTCGTCATTCAGTGTATTGTATTTTGCCATATTTTTCTCTCTTTATCAAGGTACACTCATCTGTCGCCTTCAGCTCATTTTTCTTTCTCAAGAAAGTCTGAAAATTCTTCTCTGGTTGGTAAAGAGCTGCCAGTAATCGGAATTTTCTCGCCAAGGTACCTGGGTTTGGAATGCAGAATATGAATCTGCAGCCAGGCTTTGACCCGCGAAAATACTTCCCGGAATTTTGACCATGTATGCGAACGAACAGTATACGTTCGTCTATCTGCAGAAAATCCCGCACATGGTAAGCCAAGATGATGGGCCAGGTACAAAGAACGTGACAGATGAAAGTTCTGTGTTATGATCAGACAGTCTTTTACTGTGAAAATATGTTTTGCACGGTATAAACTGTCATAGGTTGTAAAGCCCGCATGATCCAGAAAAATATCTTCTTCAGGAACTTTGAGTCTGCGCAGATAACCATGCATGGCCTTCACTTCGTTATAACCAATTTGGCCATTATCACCGGTTAATAAAAATTTTCTAATTTTCTTTTCTTTATAAAGCATATGTGCTGATACAATCCGGTCTTCAAGCATATGTGAGAGACGACCATCGGGATACACGCGTGCACCCAGCACAATAGCGGTAGAAGCTTGCGGAGCATTCTCAACCTGATCAATAATCAAATCATCATAAGCTGTCATCTTGGCCTGCACCACAAGAATAAAGCCCAGTAGAGCAAGACCCGATAGCATTGCCGCGAGAATTATTTTCTTAGAATTCATTTTTATGTTCGCCATACTGCCTTTATTTTGTATTTATCTTTTTTATTAAGGACTACCTTAAAAAAATATTGCAATATTCTCTAAAGAGAAACACAGAATCAGAAATATCCCTGTAATTTTTACAATATCATCAGGCAAACACTGACATTGTATCATTTGATTGTCAATTGAAAAGAAAAATTGATACAGCATACTCAAAAATTGAGTTTTTCAATTTTTACTGGGCGATGATTTATGAAATCATTAGTTTTAGACTAAGTCTAATCTCAAGGAGTTACAATGAGCAATGAATCAAAATGTCCGTTTTCTCATGCGGGCGAAAAGACCCCCGCAGGCCGGGGAACAAACAACAAAGACTGGTGGCCCGGTCTCTTGAATCTGAAAATACTGCATCAGCATTCTCAAAAATCCAGTCCTATGGATGGCGATTTTGACTATCGTAAAGAATTTGCAAAGCTCGATTACGAAGCACTAAAACGTGATCTTACAAACCTGATGACCAACTCTCAAGAATGGTGGCCGGCAGACTGGGGCCATTACGGCGGGCTGTTTATTCGTATGGCATGGCACAGTGCCGGTACATACCGAACCTCTGACGGGCGCGGTGGTGGCGGTACCGGAAACCAGCGTTTTGCACCGTTAAACAGCTGGCCCGATAATGGCAATCTCGATAAAGCCCGTCGATTATTGTGGCCCATTAAACAGAAATATGGCAATGCAATATCATGGGCAGATCTCATGCTGCTGGCCGGCAACGTAGCTCTCGAATCAATGGGTTTCAAAACATTCGGGTTTGGAGCAGGTCGCGCAGACATTTATGAAAGCGAAGACGATATTTACTGGGGTAGAGAACAATCCTGGTTGGGAGACGAACGCTACTCTGGTGAACGTGATCTTGAAAACCCGTTGGCTGCAGTTCAAATGGGCTTGATCTATGTAAACCCAGAAGGCCCGAATGGTAACCCCGACCCGGTGGCATCGGGCAAAGATGTTCGCGAGACATTTGCCCGAATGGGTATGAACGATGAAGAAACAGTAGCACTCGTTGCCGGTGGTCATACATTTGGTAAAGCACATGGTGCAGGAGACCCCTCTCTCGTCGGGCCGGAACCAGAGGCCGCACCAATAGAAGCGCAGGGACTGGGCTGGCTTAACTCTTACAAATCTGGTAAAGACGAGCACACCACCACCAGTGGCATTGAAGGTGCCTGGAAACCCAATCCCACAAAATGGGATAACGGATACTTTGAAATGCTTTTCGGTTATGAGTGGGAGCTGGTGAAAAGCCCGGCAGGGGCACACCAGTGGCTGGCCAGAGATGTAAAACCGGAACATATGATTCCCGATGCGCATAATCCTGAAAAGAAAGCAAGACCCATGATGACTACGGCGGATTTATCTCTGCGCTTTGATGCCATTTACGAACCGATTTCCCGTCGCTTTCATCAAGACCCAGCTGCATTTGCCGATACATTTGCACGCGCATGGTTTAAGCTGTTGCATAGAGATATGGGTCCGCGCTCACGCTATCTTGGGCCAGAGATACCGAATGAAGAACTCGTCTGGCAGGATCCTTTGCCCGTTGTTGATCATGAACTGGTAGATGCTGCAGATATTTCAATGCTGAAAAAAGAAATATTAGATTCTGGTCTCTCGACTTCCCGAATGGTGGCAACTGCCTGGGCATCGGCTTCAACCTTTCGCGGTTCAGATTTTCGGGGCGGAGCCAATGGTGCTCGTATACGCCTGGCTCCGCAAAAAGACTGGGAAGTGAATGAGCCGCAGGAACTGCAGAAGACTCTGAATGTTTTAGAGAAAATTCAAAGCAAGTTCAACTCTGAACAAAAAGGTAATAAAAAGATTTCCCTGGCCGATCTGATTGTTCTGGCAGGCTGTGCCGGTATTGAAGGGGCTGCCCAAAAAGCAGGACATTCTATTGAAGTACCTTTTACTCCCGGCCGAACAGACGCCAGTGCAGAACAGACTGATGCAACCTCATTCGAGGTCTTAGAACCGGTTACCGACGGCTTTCGAAATTACACAAAGAAAAAGTACACGGTTCCTGCCGAAGAACTGCTTCTAGACAAAGCACAGCTTCTAGGCCTGAGTGCACCAGAAATGACGGTATTGCTTGGTGGGTTACGTTCAATCAATATCAACCACGGTCAAAAAACTCAGGGAGTATTTACTGAGCGAGCAGGCCAATTGACCAACGACTTTTTCGTCAATCTGCTGGATATGTCGAATGAATGGAAACCTTCATCTCAAGATGCCGATCTGTTTGAAGGTCGAGACAGAAAATCTGGCAAGGTCAAATATACGGCCAGCAGAGTTGACCTGGTGTTCGGTTCGAACTCACAACTGCGGGCACTTTGTGAAATCTATGCACAACAGGACGGTAAGCCGAAGTTTCTCAAAGACTTTGTCAACGCTTGGAATAAGGTGATGAATGCAGACCGCTTTGATCTGAATTAAAGCTCAGAAGATAATTCAGATAAATTTCACTGCAGGGTTGCCCGGTTCGGCAACCCTGTCTTGTTCTCGACTTTTCAGATCGCTCTGAAAATATAGTATATGGCTGTTTCGAGTTTACTTACGTTATTAGATGATATTGCATCAATTATGGACGATGTGGCGGTGCTCTCTAAAGTTGCTGCCAAAAAAACTTCAGGAGTCCTGGGAGACGATCTTGCTCTTAACGCAGAACAGGTGACCGGCTTCAGTGCCGATCGGGAACTGCCGGTCGTTTTCAAGGTTGGCCTGGGATCTCTGGTCAATAAAGCAATTTTAATACCGGCTGCCCTGCTCTTGAGCCAGTTCGCGCCGTTTTTGATTGCCCCGGTTTTGTTTGCAGGTGGCTCATACTTATGCTTTGAGGGGTTTGAAAAAGTCTGGGAAAAATTTTTTCATAAATCAGATGAGAGTGAAAAACCGGTTTTAACTGAAAAACAGAAAGTGATGGGAGCCATCCGCACTGACTTCATACTTTCCCTCGAAGTGATCGTAATTGTGTTGGGTACTGTCGCGGCTGCGCCTTTTATTACCCGGCTGTTTGTCTTAACGGTGATCGGTCTGGGAATGTCGTTCGGGGTCTATGGCCTAGTCGCTGCGATCGTCAAAATTGATGATGCGGGCCTGTGGCTGCAAAAAAAGTCATCTGCAATCGCTCGTGCCTTGGGCAGATTTCTATTAAAATTCGCGCCTCTGTTTATGAAGTTTTTGGGAATCGCCGGCACGGTCGCCATGTTTCTGGTTGGCGGGGCAATTGTCGCACATGTTATTCCCCCCGTTTATGAATTCACAAAAACCGCAGCTTTACCGTTAAGCATGGCTATCGAAGGTGGTACCGGTATTGTGTGGGGCGGAGTGCTTGCTGCAGTTTACGGTTTGCTGCAAAAATTAAGGAAACTCTGAAAAACTGTAAGTTTTGAAGATATTCCTGATAACATGGATATTTTCCCGCGCGTTTAGCCCAGAATTAACTCTGCAAAAGTGCATGGAGGGACTTTTTCGAGGTTACTTAAGAAAAAATAAAAATGTATAAAAACGACAGCTATCAAAGTGAAGTTGAAGCTATATTAAAGAAAGCAAAAGAACTGGAGCAAAGCTGGTACAGACTGAACCCCGAAGTCAATGCAAGACAAATTGAACTGTATACTTCGCCTGTACGTCCTCCCCAGCCTTTGTGGGGGTATTCACCACAGGAAGTTGAAGAGATACCGACTTACCCTCCCTGCCCCAGATGCGGCAATTCGGATTTTATTAAAGAACGTGTTCTTGATTCTGTTCGACATAATGGTGATGGTAACGGTACCTTTTACGATACATGCTCTCATTGTGGCTGGACTATCTACTGGCATTATGATGAATCATTATAACGGGTTACAAGCAAAGCTTATAACCCGCATAAATTCAGGCGATCATTTCTTCATGATTACGTAGCGTATTCTTTCTGCGTTTTTCAGATTTTGAACCTGTTGATTTCGATTTCAAGTTTTTCGAACCAAGTTGATTCGTATTTGTCCGTTCCGGGGCAACTTCAATACCCAATTCCCGAAGCTTCTCGGGGCGATGCGCAAATTTGAATTTTGCGGGTACGTCCCGCAGATCTTTTACTATACCCACCCAGCTCATGGCTTTCAGAATCATATAGGTAATATCAATTTCATACCAGAACCAGCCCTGCCGTGCCGAATGCTGGTAAAAATGATGGTTATTGTGCCAGCCCTCACCAAGAGTTGTTAATGCAAGTACCCAGGAGTTCCGACTTTCGTCGCCCGTTTGATAACGTTTCTTGCCCCACTTATGAGTAAGCGAGTTAATCGTAAACGTGCTGTGATATGTAATAATCGTGCTCAGGAAAAAACAAATCCATAAACCGCCCCAGCCGGCAATAAGAAAGCTTAAGACCCCAAGAGACCAGGGAGCTATCCAGTCATGTTTGCTTAAAAACCTTATTTCTGGGTATTTGGCAAAATCTTTGATTTTTTCAACGGGTACTCGTTTATGCTTGGGGTTGAAAATCCAGCCAATATGAGACTCATAAAAGCCATATTGTTTTAAGGAATGCGGATCTTCGAGCTTGTCACTGTACTTATGGTGCTCCCGGTGATGACCGCTCCACCAGAGTACGCCTTTTTGACCGGAAGTCTGGGCGCCAAATGCGAACATAAATTGCCAGAAACGGTTAAGCCTAAATGCCCGATGTGCAAAATACCGGTGATAGCCGGCTGTGATAAAAAACATTCTAACAAAATACAATACTGCGCATAAAACCCAGGCAGTTGCGGTTACTTCAGTAAAAAATCCCGCAAGCGGTATAAAATGCATGGCGATAAACATATTTTCGCCGCTGAAGCTGCTGCCCAGCATTCTTATAAACCAGTTTTTTGATTTATATCGTGCAGTTTGAACTTTTTCTGCCAGATCGTCATGATCTGAAGACTCGATTTTATTTTCTATAGTCGTACTCATAGATATTTTCCTTTTTCCATGAGATATGAACATTCAGCTTACCATAGGTTGCAAAAAAATTAGTGCAGCTTTTTGAGCAGAGATTGCAAATACGCTTGTCTCTTACTTTGGGAATCTCGACGGTGCTGCTGCCTTTTGGCCATATACAGCCTTCCTATCAATCTTGCTTTTGGCTCTACTCTTTGCAGTTGACTTCGTTTTTTTGAGCTTAATTGTAATCGAGTAAATTCTTCCCCCGACCGTCACTCGCCTTCAGCAGCTTCTTATCACTCGAAACAAGTGAACAATTCAGACGTTCGGCCAGAGCAATGAATTCACAGTCATAGCCGGATAATTTTGTTGCAAAAGCGATCTGCAAAACACGATCACCATTCACCGAATATTCTTTACCACGCAGTAAGTTTTCTGCAGCAAGATAGATCGACTGGGCAATACTCTCTCTCAATTGTTTTGCACGTACATAGGTAGCCAGAATATTTCTAAACTCAGACCTCCACAAATAAGGTGCTACCCATAATGGGTATGCCCTTAACAGAGCCTCGCTATTTTTTGTATAGGTTCCCGGCAAAAATAAATAAGCAATTACATTGGTATCAACGACAATCATTTACGGCCATCTCTTTTAATTCGATTTAGTTCTTCATCATTTATAAGCCCCTTGAAATTATTGCGCAATGTTTGTATCGCCAATAGTTCAGCTTCATAATCAATTGATCTGGGTTCAATAAGGGTTTCTAAAAGATATATGATTTCACTGTTTATGCTGCGATGACTGCGTCTTGCCCGTTCTTTAATTTTCTCATGCAATTCATCGGGAACGTCTTTCAGGCTTATATTCATGATATCAATTTACTACCAAATTGATATATTTTCAATTTTTAAAATTTATAATTTTTATTGCTGTAAAGCGGTCTAAACCCGCGCTATAGGGTGAGTTTTCTCAAAGATATCTCTGCGCTGCCAGTCTTTTGAGACCCACCAATAAGACAATTTTGAATCACAGTCTGTGATGGTCTATTTGAAAAGAAGAAGTGTTTTCTTTAGAAGAGTTAGTACCCAACCGGAGAGCTTAAATACCCTACTCCCCAATTGTGTGATAAGGTTAATTTTATTAGCGGGAAAGGGGACTTGAACCCCCGACCCCCTCCTTGGCAAGGAGGTGCTCTACCACTGAGCTATTCCCGCGGTTTGCAACGATTTGCACCGCTGACTTTTTTACGAGCGGAGGGACTTGAACCCACACACCTTACGGCACCAGAACCTAAATCTGGCGTGTCTACCAGTTTCACCACGCTCGCTGAACCGTCAATTTTCTTTCACTTCAAAAGCTTCAAAGCGAAAATGGGTGACCGACGGGGCTCGAACCCGCGACCGCAGGATCCACAAACCTGAGCTCTACCGACTGAGCTACGGTCACCATGTTTTTTTTGCGCCAGAGAGGACTCGAACCTCTGACCCACAGCTTAGAAGGCTGTTGCTCTATCCAGCTGAGCTACTGGCGCTTTTCTATTTCAACCGAAAAGCCAAAAAAATGCCCCTTTCGGTTCTTTGAAAGCGCGGCAGTTTTGTCAAACTCAACCGGTTCTTCTCTGCCCATAGCTAGAGAAGATTCGGGATGACTGGATTTGAACCAGCGACCCCTTGGTCCCAAACCAAGTGCGCTACCGCTGCGCTACATCCCGTTTGCAGATAGCGATTCAAGTTGAGACAGGTTGTCAACTATTTAGTGCTGACAACCGGACATAAATAAAAAATTTACTGTTCAACGAATGTCATGAAAGACTGACGATTGGCGGAAATTGCGGGCAGCAAAGCGCTTTAGCAGAATTTTTTGCAAAAAAATTCGAGGCCCGCGATTTCCAAGTTAACAATAATAAGGTAAGTATATCGGTAACCGGTTGTCATTTAATGCTCAGTTGCAAGATCGAAGCAATCTAGACGGCGAGCAGACATAAGGTCTTCAAAAAAGAATTGCCGCCCTGCGAAACTCCCGATTTCTTCCTAGAATGTGGAAAAACTGGATACCCAACGGTTTGTCGCTGGGTAATCTTACATTTGGCTTTTTTTCAATTCTGGTCAGCTCTCACGCCCATGCCGGCAGCAATATTAAAAGCCAGCAGATTTTTCTGGTCGCAGGCCTGTTGATCATGATTGCAGCTCTATTTGATGGGCTCGACGGCCCCCTGGCAAGAAAGCTGGGTGTACAAAGCCCTCTCGGTGAGCAGCTAGATTCTCTTGGTGACTTGACAACCTTCGGTCTGGCCCCGGGCGCGCTCATTTACCAGATGTATCTTTCTGACCTGCGCATTCCGTTAAGCTTTTCTGTTTTCCCGACGTTTCTGCCCCTTGGTCTGGCAATATCGGCAATTTTTCCTATTTGTGCAGCCTACCGCCTTGCAAGATTCAATGTGACACATGATAATAAATCATTTGTCGGATTGCCCTCGCCCGTAGCAGGTCTGTTCATCGCCTTTATTCCCGTGACTGCCTATAATGATGCACCCGTACCCCTGCCCTATGCCTTGGCACTTTTCATCGCCATGGCAATTTTGATGGTCAGCAACGTTAAATACTCAAAACCTCAGGCGACCTTAAAACCGCATTTTACCATCGTAAGGCTTATTGCCTTCGCGGCGCTGGTAGGTTTTCTCATGTATCTATTGGGCTGGTACTGGGTAATTTTCTTTGTAGTGGTTCTGTATATTTTTTCGGGACTGCTCGCATTTTTTATTCACCTGTTGCAGAGAATTCGGGTTGGCTT
>JAGRNJ010000095.1 GCA_020440825.1 Leptospiraceae bacterium
CATAACCGGCGGCACCCAGAAACTGCAGGCGTATGCGGTCTTTCAAGTTGATTAGAACATATATTTTGCATTGAATACGTCAATTAAAAAAGAACTTTATTTTGCAATAGAAAATATTTTCAGCTTGCAGCATGCAAAAAATAAGATTGATCGTACAGCCTACCATAGTTGTTGAACTATGCGTGATGTATGGCAAAAAATCTTCAAGGCCCCACCGCACGTTCCTTTGAAGAGCAAAACAGAAATTGATGCCGAGTACCCGAAATGGCGCTGGCGCATTCTTGAAGCAACCTTCATCGGCTATGCCTCATTTTATTTTGTACGCAACAATTTTGCTCCCGTCTCAAAAGAATTTGCAGCAGACCTGGGATATTCACGCAGCGATATCGGTGATCTACTGGCCTTGACTGCAATTTCCTATGGTTTGGGAAAGTTTCTCATGGGGGCGGTTTCTGATCGCAGCAATGTTCGACGCTTCATGCCATTTGGTTTGCTACTCACTGCATTGCTAAATATTGCTTTTGGCAGTGTTTCTGTGTTCAGCGTGCATCTGGTATTATGGTCGTTGAATGGTTTTGTTCAGGGAATGGGGTGGGGGCCGTGCGGTCGCTCTATAGGCCATTGGTTCAGTGTTGGCGAACGCGGAAAAATTTTTGGCATCTGGAATATTGCGCATAATGTGGGCGGCGGCATCATTGGGGTACTGGCTGCCTGGGTTGCAGGTTATGCCGGATGGAGGTCCGCATTCTATGTACCGGCAGCACTTTCAATTTTATCTGCATTTTATCTGTTCTGGCGTTTGCGCGATACTCCGCAGAGCATTGGTTTACCGTCGATTGCAGAGTATCGAAATGATTACCCTCCCGGTGAGACAATTCATAACGCAGATGAACATGAACTTTCCTTTCGGGAAATATTTATTGGGCATGTTCTTAAGAACAAAATAATCTGGATTATTGCGATTGCGAATTTTTTTGTCTATATAGTGCGCTATAGCCTTATTGACTGGGGCCCAACGTATCTGAAAGAAGCGAAAGGGGCTACCCTGAACATGGGAGGGATATCCACGCTGGTATATGAGTTTGCGGGTATCTTCAGTACTCTACTGGTGGGGTATCTCTCAGATAAAGCAGACGGACGAAGAGGAGCAGTCAGTCTTATTTGTCTGTTTCCGGTTTTGTTCGCTGCATTTGTTTTATACGCCCTGCCTGATTTACCGGTCTGGGGTGGGTTGATTGCATTCGGCGTTGTCGGTTTTTTCATTTATCCACCGGTAATGCTTTTGGGTGTTGCCGGTCTGGACTTTACCTCACGAAAGGCAGTGGGCGCAGCTGCGGGGTTCATTGGTTTATCGGGCTATCTGGGAAGAACCGTACAGGGAAAGGGGCTTGGCTATCTTTCTGAATATTATTCCTGGGATGCCGCCATGATTGCGATCGTGATTTGTGCACTGCTGGCTATTTTAATGTTGACATTCACCTGGAATCTGAAACCTAGAGCCTGAAATGTGGTATAGACGCAAAAAAGATAACCGCATCATGCTCGAAGAGACCGCCAAAGAAACAGCCAATGCAAAGAAAAAAGTGCGTACTGTAAAGAAAATACAGAAGAAAAGTACAAAACAAAAAGAGAGCCTGTCTAAAAACTTAAAACTTGGGCTGGTGCTTTCGGGTGGCGGAGCGCACGGAGCCTACCAGGCGGGGATTGTTAAAGCACTGTATGAAAGCGGTTATCGTTTCAAGATAATTTCGGGAACGTCTATCGGTGCTTTGAATGGTTATCTTGCTGCAGCAGGTGAGATTCGAGAACTCGAACGTGCCTGGATGCAGATGCAGAGAATGCAGCTTCTGAATGCTGGTACCTTCTCAAAACTGATCTTTTCAAGGGGTAATTCTCTGCTTGAAGATGATCTGCAGCAATCAATTCTTATTCAACATGTAAAAGCTTCGAAACTCAAGAAAACAAAAGTAGAGCTGATCACTTCTGCTGTCTGTGTGCAAGACGGCCAGCTGCATTATTTCAGTTCAAAAGATGCAAAAACTAAACAGGAACAAATCAAAAGAATTCTTGCTTCGGCCGCCATTCCCGGAATTTTCCCGCCCATCATGATAAACCGACGTCAGTTTATTGACGGAGGTTTACTTACCAATACGCCCATTGAGCCATTGATGAAAAAGAAACTTGATCATATTGTGGTAATCAGCATGGAACCTGAAAAATTTGAACCAGGCAACATGGACAGTATAGGGCAGGTGGCCCTTCGCTCGATGAGTATTTTTTTCAAGTCCCAAGCACAGATCTTCATTGACTATTGGAAGCGAGAACGGGAGTATCACAGAAAAGTACAGGCATCTGCCGAGTCAATCAACCATATGATCGAAAAATCAAATCTGCAAAAAAGTGCTCCGCAACTGGTCAAGCAATTGCGTTCTTATTTACAGCTCACTGGTGGTAAAACCAATTTACCGCTCTTGCATGTTGTTCGACCTCGCAAGAGATTGATACTTGAACAGCTTGATTTCGATGGCAGAAAAATCCCCTATGTTTTTGAGCAGGGGTATCTTGACGGCATAAAATTTTCAAAATCTTTCTCTCGTAAAATTTCGACAGGAAAATAACACAATGAACTCCAGTACATTTTTAGAGATGCCCAAAATTGATCTGCACCATCACCTCGACGGTGCATTTCGTGCAAGTTCACTTTACCAGGAAGCTGTGCGCAGAAATCTACCGCAGGCAAAGCTGAGTTATAATGAGTTTCAGGCAAAATGTCGGGTAAGGCCGAATTGCAGGTCACTTACAGAATTTTTAGATGTCTTTAACTTTTATTATGATATTGGGTCGAATATACCTTTCTTGAAACATGCAGCCCAGGATGCAGTGGAAGATTTCAAAAATGACGGAGTACTCTATGCAGAGACAAGATTTGCACCGCATCTATTCGGTATTGGCGATGAAGTACGGGAAGCAGTCAATGCAGTACTCGAAGGTCTTGAAAATGGCCATGCCAAAGGCGGTCCGAAGGTAAATTTAATTTTGTGCATGATGCGGGGTCACTCTGCAAAATTTATAACAGAGCTAATTGACTTAGCATTAGAGTTCAAAAACCGCGGAGTCGTTGCGATCGATCTAGCGGGAGATGAATCACGCTACAGCGGTGATGAATACAGCATGTCATTCAGCGAGGTACATTCAGCCGGGATACCGGTAACCATTCATGCGGGAGAAGCAGCCGGGGCAGAAAGCGTCTGGCGTGCTTTGAAAAACTTTCATGCAGTGAGAATAGGACATGGTATTCGCAGCCGGGAAGATCTTGCTTTGGTAAAGTATCTTATCGAGCATGGGATTTTTCTGGAAATCTGTGTGACCAGCAACCTGCAAACAGGCACCGTCGAGAGCATTGAAAGCCATCCGCTTAAAGAATATCTTGCACAGGGCGTTAAAGTTACTTTAAATACCGATGACCCTTCGGTCAGTGATATCACTCTGTCTGGTGAATGGGAAACAGTTGCCGAAAAGTTAAATCTGGGTGCAAAAGAAATTTTACAGATTCTGCTCAATTCGGCAGATGCTGCTTTTATTTCGGAACAGGAAAAGCAGAACCTGCGCCAGACAATTCGTCAGTATTCTTTATTCACGAATGAACTCTAACAGCATTGTGCCGCGTAAGTCACCCAGGGCATAGCCGGTTGCGCGATCATTGGGATATGCTTTTGCCAGTGCTACTTTGGTCTCGGCCTGGATCTCTGCTGATGTGCCATGACAGGCAAGACACAGGGGTGAGGCAATCTTGATAGGCATATAGACTCGGGCTAAATTGTTGTCTTCCCGAAAGGTTGGTGTCGCTTCTTTCGCGTTTTCCCAGGAAAGTAAAATTTCTTCAGCCTCGCCGGTTGCAAGATTGGCAGCATTGCGAGGCTTCAACGTTTTGCGGGATACTTTGAGGTCTTTAAACCCATGCTGCTCGACTACCTGCTTGCGCCAGAGATCTATTTTTTCACTCATGAGTTTATTTGCAGAGGTAGAACAGAATAATAAGGCATTCGGTGCACCTTCATCATTCACTTTTTTGGCGACCGTCTGCATGAGGGTAGTTGACACATCTTTGAATATTTCCCGGCCCAATAGAATAGGGTTATCTACGGTTTTACGGCATGAAATGATAAGAGCAGAGAGTAGACAGACAGTAAGAATTTTCGATTGCAACATGCGTTAATTTTGAAATTGTTTTTCAAATTGTCTACTAAATTATTGACTGCTTTTCCCCTGGCGAATTTGCCGGCGCAAATCTATTTCTGAAATCACCAGTGAAGCTTTATCTTCAGGTAAAACGCCGATCAATTCGCCAAAATTATGGCCTGCAAGAATAAAAAGTTTTGCCGGTTGCAGCACCTTGGCCATCATTTTAATGAGCAAAATTGTTTCAGAATTAATTTCTGGCTGGGTTCTTAAGTCTAAAGCTACTTTTTCCCATGCTTCTCCCTTTTCGCTTGCTTCTTCACTCAGACGAAAAGCTTCCTGTACCATGCTCAAATTTATTTTATCTTCGCAGATCACCAGAACATATAGACTGTCCCTTTCGACTTTTAATTTGCCAGATTTGACTTCTTTTGCGGCACTGCGCATCTGGATATCCCGCATTGAAATACTGCGAGCAAGCTGGTCGATCAGTGTTTTAGCCTTTACAGGTTTCATTAGAAAACCGCTGGCTCCGTTTTGCCTACTGGTTAAAACAATCTCCCGGCTTGCTGTACCTGTAATCATTATCACAGGGCAGGTACGGGTAATTCCTGTCGAATTAAAATATTTCAAAAGACTTATGCCATCGTCACCGGGCAGACCGATATCGAGTAAGATTGCATCAAATCGTTGACGGGCCACTTTATTTTGTGCTTCAATTGCCCCGCCTGCCGAAGAGACGGTATAATCATCTACCGGCAAAAAATGGCGTATCTGTTCTATAATATCAGGATCATCGTCGATAGCCAGAATCTTAAACATTTTACAGAAGTTCCTTTAAATGGCCAGTAAACTGTTGAAAAAGTTTTTTATCAGTATGGCCCAGAATTGAATTGCGGGCTTCATTTCCCATTTTATCAAGCGCGGTAGAATCTGCCAGCATCTCACCAAGTACCTTCTTAAAAGATTCATAGTTGCCAGCTTCAAAAATGCGTCCGTTCTTTTTGTCTTTTACATAATCCCGAGGGCCGCCCTTGTCAGACACCAGGGCAGGGGTACCTGATGCCATCGCTTCAAGAATTGTCTTGCCCAGAGTTTCAGAACCAGAAGGTAAAACGTACAAGTTTGCGGATGCATATGCCTGTTGTAATTCTTCACCTCTTTTGATTCCAGCGAAATGAATATTGGAGTTTTTATCATATCTTTTTTGATAATCGTCTTTTTCTGGCCCTCCGCCGATCAATACCAGTTCATAGCCGACAGGTTTTTCCTGTTCAAAAAAATCGAGCAGGAAAACAATGTCTTTGACTTTTGTAATTCGACCGACAAACAAAACGACCTTGTTCTGCTCACCAATTTCCATTTGTTTCCAGATAGACGGGGTCGAATAAGAAGGATTCCAGTGGTCTATATTCACCCCTGCAGGGTATGACCGCAGTTTTGACTTATCGTGACCTTTCTTGAGAAGCAGATCGTGAAATTCCTGGGTTCTGACAAAAATAAGGTCTGCCTGTTTCTGGTATTGTTTCATATAGAACAGACCGGCGCGATTGAAAATTGGTTTTACCAAAGGATTTCCGAGCAGAAACCCTCCGCTCAGGGACTCAGCATAATAATCGATATCAGTATGATAAATGTCGACCCAGGGTAATCGCAAGTATGCTGCGCAGGCCATTGCCACCATACCCATAAATCCCGGAGTATTAGAAACAATCACATTCACACGGTTGCGAATCAGGTAAGCCAGAATGTTGACTACATTCGGCACATACATTGAGGTACCTGCATAAAAAGAGTTGGTTGGTACTTTTACCAGCGGGAAGAACACATGAAAGGGATGAATCTGTTTATGATAGCAGGTAATCGGTTGCCAGTAAACATCATTCGCCTTGGCCTGCTCGAACATTTCTTCGGTATCTGTGATAATACCTGAGACCTCATCAAAAATATCTGCAATCCAGCCGACTCTTAATTCTTTGGCCATAATTTTATCTCCATAATTTTTTTATCATTTTCCCGGATACCAGGGCTTTGAGGGTTCCCTTTCTTTCTTTCAAATCTGACCAGACCGGAACAGAAAGTTCAATTATTGCCAGACAGCAGGTTGTAATGCGTATTAGGGCTGGCCCCGTTGCAACAAGTGATGAGACAAATTCTTCGAGTCCCGGGTTATGCCCGACTACCAGAACTGAACTGGCTGAGGTTTCCGTTTTTCGAATCTGTTCGTACAGTTTGCCGGCAGTGCACAAATATAATTCAGGGTCCCAGGCAATTGCTTTCTTAAATTGCATTTTCTGTGAAATTATAGAGGTGGTTTCTCGCGCTCGAATGGCAGTCGAAGAGATCCAGACATCGGGAGCCAGATTCAATTTTGCAAGAGCAGAACCCATTGAGTCTGCCTCTGTCTTTCCCCGTTCATTGAGCGGACGGTTAAAATCATCGAGCTGGGGATTTCCCCATTCACTTTTGGCATGTCTCAAGATACCGAGAGTCAGCATACTAAGTCAACCCTCTAGTTTCTTCTGCACCGATCATAAGATTCATATTCTGAATTGCCTGGCCGGCGGCACCCTTTAACAGATTGTCTATGGCACTTTGAATGACAAAATGGCCGGTTTCGACATCATGCAAGACCGCAAAATCTACGCGGTTTGTATGCTGCACATTTTTCAGTTCAATCTGGTTACAGCTATCTAAAAAACGCACAAACGGTTCACGGGAGGCAAAATCCCGACAGACCTTTTGTACACTCTCGAGTGACAGGTTGCTCACCTCAGTGAGATAGATGGTCGAGAGAATACCCCGGAACATGGGCAACAGGTGAGGGGTAAATCTTACTTTGAATTTCTGCTCAGCGATAGAATTTAAAACCTGACGGATCTCTGGCATGTGCTGGTGTTTTTCTGTCTTGTATGATCTAAAGTTTTCATACACTGTCGAAAAACCAAGAGAATCTTTTTCTTTTCTGCCGCCTGCTCCACTGGTTCCACTTTTCGCATCAATAATCACAACAGGCGAAAACTGGTTCAAGAGGGGTTGCAAGGCCAGAAATGGAATAAGTACAGAGGTGGGGTAGCAACCAGGATTGGCAACCAGACTTGCCTCTTTGATTGCCTTACGGTTCAGTTCAGGTAACCCAAACACTGCATGTTTCAGATTTTCAGAATCGGTATGTTCAATGCCATAAAAATTTTCGAATTCAGTTGCAGTTTTTAAGCGGTAAGCACCTGCAATATCAATAACTTTTTTTCCCGCTTTCAGGAATTTGGGAATATGATATAAAGAAGCTTCATCAGGAGTGGCAGTAAAGGCCAAATCAAACTCGGGTAAATATGATGGCTCTTTGGGATGGGGCAAAAAATTCAGAGAGGCCAATGGCGATGCTGCAAGGTCTCCGGCTATTTCACCCAGGTTCTTTCCCGCGAACTCATTTGAAGTGATGGAGGTCACCTGCACGTCATTTCTGTGCGCAAGCAGTCTCAGCAGCTCCAGACCTGTGAAGCCACCGGCACCGATAATAGAAATTTTGATCATAATCAATCTTGCAAGAGAATCATTTTTTCAATAATAATATTCTCTTTAGGTTTATCTCGCGCATCTCTTTCTGCTTCTGAAATCTGCAGTATGACGTTTTGACCGCCGACGGCTTTACCAAAAACAGTATGTTTGCCATTCAAGTGCGGAGTGTCGGTTACATTGATGAAAAACTGGGAGCCATTGGTATTGGGACCTGAATTGGCCATCGCCAGATTGAATTTGCGCGCCTCAACGGAAGGAAGTTGATTTTGAAACTGGTAACCAATGGATTGCAGAATTTCCATCACAGATTTTTTTCTAAGTTTATCAATTTCAACTTTGAACATCTGGTTGGCCTGTGCCTGTTTTTGATTTAGATCTGCCTGACTCTTAATATTTAATTTTTCGAAAATAATCTGCCGTGCCATATTTTGAACTTCATTTCCGTAATAAGGTAATTCATCAACTGTCTTGGTGTCTAAACCCAGCGCGGTAGCGCTGATTTCATCTTCAAAACGATAGCCGGGCCCGCCGGTACCATCGCCTTTGATATCGCCACCTTGGATCATAAAATTGGGAATAACCCGGTGAAAAATTAACCCATCATAATAGGGTGCTTTTTTGGATGTGCCCGTTTTAGGGTCGGTGAACTCTTTTGTGCCGGCCGCCAATTGCAAAAAGTTTTCGACAGTCTTGGGAGCAGCTTTTGCGTACAATTCGAGGTACACATCGCCTTTATTCGTTCGCATTAGCACGAGGGGGTTGCTCGAATCGAGCATCTTTTCATCGAGCTTTTCCAGTACAGATTTCTTACTTGGTGCACCGCAAGCAGAAGCAGTGACCAGCATTAAAACTAAGGTCAATTTTTTGAGCATGTTTCATGTCAGAAATTTTTGCACGGGAAGTCAAACCAAAAAATAATGCGAGAATTCATTAGGTAACCTTAATAGTATCTACCAGCTGCCACCGGCCCCGCCACCCCCTGAGCTGCCCCCGGAACTCGAGCTGCTCGAAGATGATGACCAGGAAGATGATGAAGACGATGAAGAGGAGCCAGAAGAAATTCTGGACTTTTTTACAACAGTATTTTCTGCTTTCGCTGAAACATTGTGACAGGCGATGCAGAAGAAATCTTCATAGTGCATCTGGGTATATTTTATATCGCCTGTACCGGGAATCTGCTCTGCCATTTTCAGACGGGTTCGGTACACAGAGGGTCGTTGACAGTTCTCACATTTTTGCTGGGTAAGGTTTTTTTCCCATAAGTAAAATAATTCAGGTAACCAGTAATCACATTTGCTGCAAACATAGGCTCTTTCATTTTCGAGATATTCTGCTTCGGGCAGCAGGTTATTGTTTTTTAGGAATAAAAATTTTGTATGGTGCGGATGGCCTTCAGTAGACCATTCTGCAATATTTGCACGGGTTAGACTGGTTTCACACTCAGGGCAAGTGTACGTTCTGAGCCAGTACAACTGGTTAGACTTCCAGTGGTGGTAAACTGCATAGATTATTGCAGGAAACGGGAAGAATGCAGCAATTAGCCACGGTGAGTATTTGATATCCTGCAAAACTTGATTTCGTTTGTCTATATTATAAATAAAGCGGTCTCTCAAATGTTTATCACGATGCAGTCTGCGAAATGTATAATGTACTGAAATTGCTATATTTAAGAATAGCAGATCCCACCATATGTAAAAAAAATGAAAAACCGAGACAGAAACGGTTAAAATTACCCACATTGCAATAATGAAATCTGGGTGAGTTTCGGTACGAAAATTTCTCCCCTGTTTTGAAGATTCAGTGACGTTATGTTTGTATCGTTTACGCACATTGTGCCAGTGAATGAGCCCGGGTATTAAGACAAATAGAGAAACCAGTAAATATATATGATTAAGATAAAATGTTCTCCGTTCGTCTAATCGAACTTCACTTTGTATCTCCTGTAACTGGTTTTCTGTTTCAGGAGAGAGGGTAGATCTCAGTTTTTCAGAGCGATAAATTTCTGAGATGAATATTGTCATCAGCAGCAGGCCATTTGCATAATTTTCTTGTTTGAAATTCGGTACGATAAAACGCTCACCCATGCGTCGACACAATGCATCGGGAAAGATACCCTCCATGCCATAACCGGTTTCAATTTCCCAGCGTCGCTCTGACAAAACCGTGAGAATCAGAATGCCATTATCTTCACCCTGTTTGCCGAGCTTTTGATCATTGAAAATAAAAGTTGCGGCTTCTTTGGCAGAGATCCCTGTAGGAAGTTTCTGCAGAAACACAATACCGATTTCAGCTCCCGTATCTGATTCGAGAGTACTGACCGATGATTGTAATGCCTTCAACTCAGCGGGCAGTATTTTGCCTGTGTTATCGTATACAAACCGGGATTGTTTCAAGCGGGGAAGTTCGCTGAGTTCGCGGTAAACTTCAGGTTGGGCTTGTAAGAGGGAAAAACAATTCAAAAGAGAAAAATAAACCAAAAAGACTGAGAGCTTTTTACATAAAAAATAAGTAAGAGGGCGTAAGGTAAGCATTTGGTTTTCGGTTAATCAAAGATATAATATTGGGTATGATTCTTATGGCAAGTTATTTTTTATTTTCACAGGTTACTCAAGTATAGAAACTTACGGGAGCTGGGAGGCTGCACCCAGTGATACAAAAATGAAATAAGTATCTCAACGATAGAGCACCACTGTCTGAATAAATCGTAAACCCGGGCTGGTTTCAAACTCAAGCACCCATATTTGCTGAGAGATTTTATGGGCACTCAGCAGGCACCAATTTTCGCTGTCCCATTCTCTGCTGAGAGGTTCTTTACTTGCATCAAAAAAACGATACAGGCCCATGGGCAGTTCATAAAGTTGTTTGTCAGATATTGGACCTTTCAGGCTAACATCGCTTTTTGGGAAAGTATGGCATTTCGTGTGCAGAATGACATCCTTTTGAATGTTTTGATAATAAAACGTAGATTGTGATTGTAAGGTAGCTGCAAGAATCTGATTGTGAGGAATGAGCCAGGGAAAAGGGGACTGGGATATAGGCAGAGTAAGCGTTTTAATGTTTTCATGAACAGGTTTATTTCCTGTGGAGCCGCAGGCAAAAACATTCATAAAAAAATAAATAGAATACAGAATCCGGATTGATTTTTTATTTAGCATTTATGATTTTTCTTGCCTGATCCTGCAGGTAAGTCGAATAGACTCCCGAAGTATCAGATCGAATTTCTCTGTAAACAGAGCGTAGTTTTTTACACTTACCGATTTTGCAATCGACTAGAGCTCGTAGTAAAGTAACATTAGGATGTTCATCGTAAACTGTATTTCCTATTTCCAGTAGATTTGCAGCTGAACTATACTGAGCCTGTTTATAAAGCTCCAGTGCAGCCAATGAATTATAATACTGTTTTTCTT
>JAGRNJ010000096.1 GCA_020440825.1 Leptospiraceae bacterium
CACCCTGCCCACCCAAGACTACCTTTACATGCTCTGAGGCAAATTTACTGACCATATACTGAGGAAAAACTCCCGGCCCGGCAACCGGTTCATCCATCATATAAATCAAATTGCGAATTGAATCGACAAAATCTTTTTCAGTCGGAATAACCTCGAAATAATCAGCTTGGATACTTTCAGCGAGAATTTTGGCAAAATGTGATTCGTCATATTCAGCTGCTTCGCTAAAAAGCCCATTGAAAACAGGAATAGAACTATCAAGGTGTCTGCTTGCATAAGATGAGACAACACTTGAGTCCAAGCCACCGGATAAATATGCCCCTACAGGTACATCGCTGCGAATCTGTAATTTTAAACTGTCATCCAATAAATACCGCAACTCTTCCACAAAAAAAGCTTTTGTGTGAAACTCATCTATTTGATAGATTGTATCCCAGTACGATTTTTTTTCAACAATCGAACTGTTTTTTCCTTTAATGTAATAGCCAGGTTCAACCTTCTTTATGTCTCGAAATAAAGTGCCCTCACCTAAACAAAATTGAAAAGTCAAATACTGCTCTATTCCATGCCAGTCTTCTTGAGGAGCGATCATATTTTTTGCGAATAAAGCTTTAATTTCAGAAGCAAAAAGAATTCGTGTTTCATCTACGAAATAGTACAGCGGCTTAATGCCAAAATGATCTCTGGCGAGTATCCATTCTCCACTCTCATTGTCGATAAAAGCAAAGGCAAACATTCCATTGAGAGAACAAAAAGCTTTTTCCTTCTCTAAAATCAACAACTGCAAAAGTACTTCAGTATCAGAATATGTCTGAAAGTGAATACCCTTTTGAACCAATCTTTGACGTAACTCTAAATAATTATAGATTTCACCATTAAAAACAATTGAATATCTACCATCTACGGAGACCATGGGCTGTTTACCATTCTCAAGGTCAATTATTGACAGTCGTTGATGTCCAATTGTGAACCCGTTCCCAGAATATATTCCGCTATCATCTGGACCCCTATGCATAAGTTTTTTCATCATTGTTGAAACTAGCAATTCTCTTTCAGAAACGGCAAGTTCTTGATTAATTATTCCGGCAATTCCACACATATTTCAACAAAACTTTTACAGATTTGATTAAAACTTATACACCTTCTCACTCTCAAACTTGACTGCATTACGCATATCAACCACTAAATTTGCCTTTTCTACAATATCTTGAACATTAAAGACAGAATGATTGGTAACAATCACAACTAGATCCATATTTTTAATATTGTCCTTTGTCAACGGAGTGCTTGAGAAGCTTTGCCCCTCTTCGGTATGAATTTCAGGGATATGTGGGTCATGATAAAATACCTCGGCTCCTTTATGTACTAGTTCGTCCATAATCTTCAGAGCCGGTGACTCCCTTTCATCAGATATATCGGGCTTATAGGCAACCCCTAATATCATGATTTTCGATCCATTAATAGATTTTTTATGGCGGTTCAAAATTGTATTTACTTTAATAACCATTCGATGAGGCATCATCATATCAATGTGCCCAGCTGTGTGAATCATCGTCAGGTCAAAATGATACTTTTTTGCTATATATTCCAAATAGAAGGGATCAAGCGGAATGCAATGCCCACCAATACCTGGCCCGGGATAAAAAGCCTGAAAGCCAAATGGCTTGGTTTTTGCGGCCTCAATGACCTCCCACATATTAATGTCCATTTTACCGGCCAATAATGTGAGTTCATTAATTAAAGATATATTCACTAAACGGTATGTATTCTCTAAGATTTTGACCATTTCAGCAATGCGTGGTGAACTTACTTTATGTATCTGTTTAATGGCTTTTTGATACACCAGCATGCCTAATTCGGAGGCCTCTTCACCAAGCCCCCCTAAGACCTTGGGTGTATTTTCTGTCTTAAAAGAATGATTGCCGGGGTCAACCCGCTCCGGTGAATAACACAAATAGAAGTCATGCCCGTGCTTCAGCCCTGACTCTTTTTCAAGAATAGGCAACATAAAATCTTCGGTGGTCGTGGGATATGTAGTGCTCTCTAAAGATATCAATGCGCCGGGTTTCATGTACCGCCCAATTTCTTCACAAGCCCCCTGAATATAGCTCATGTCTGGTTTTTTGAAACGGTCAAGCGGGGTCGGTACACAAATGATCAGTACCTCGCACTCTTGAATACGGGAGAAATCAGAAGTTGCAGATAATTTTTTTGTGCGGATGACGGCATCTAAATGTTCATCTTCTACATCCCCAATGTAATTCTCGGCTCGGTTCACCTTCTCTGTTTTAGAATCACTTTTCTCAAAACCTAAAACAGTATTGCCTTTTTGAGCAAACAACACCGCCAATGGCAGGCCAACATAACCTAACCCTAAGATACCAATGCTAAAATTGTCATTTTGAATTTTCTTTTTTAACTCTTGAAAACTGCTCATTTTTTACCGCTTTGCAATACCTTTTTAACTTTTTCTACAATTTCTTTTTGTGCTCTCAGATCTATGTATGGGTGCATTGGTAAACTCATCACACGTTGGGCGGCGCGCAATGAGTTACTGCAATCCCCCAATGTACGGCACTGGTGTTTATAAGCTGGTTGTTCAAATAATACCGTGGGGTAATGCACTGCAGTCGGCAATCCATCCGCCTGTAACTTACTGATTATATCTTCTCTATTATCAATCAAAACAGTGTATTGTGCAAAAACGCTGGTGCGATCTGGTTTCTGGTGTACTCTTTCGATCCGCGCATTGTCAATCAGTTCATTGTATCGTTCCCCTGCTTCTCGTCGCATCTTTACCTCATTTGCAAAGTGTGGTAATTTTGCCAGTACAACACCAGCCTGTAAAGTATCCATTCTGCCACCAACCCCGATTCTGGTATGGTAATACCGTTTACTTTGGCCATGCACCCGAATTTCTCTAAATGCTTGTGCCAAGCCATCGTCACTGGTAAACATAGCTCCGCCATCGCCATAACAACCCAATGGCTTTGAAGGGAAAAAACTGGTGCAACCGATGGTTGAAGCATTGCAACTTTTAATGTCTTTGTACTCTGCACCAAAGCTTTGCGCCGCATCTTCAATTACAGGTATGTTACCTGCTTCTTTTGCGATGGCATTGATTTCATCCATATCGCACATTTGTCCATACAGACTTACCGGTATGATGGCTTTAGTCTTATCAGAAATTGCAGATTTCAACAAACTGGCATCAAGATTACAGGTATTCGGTTCAATATCAACAAAGACCGGGGTCGCCCCTACCAGGGCAATCACCTCGGCGGTGGCAACAAAAGTGAACGGGCTGGTAATAACCTCATCACCCGGCCCTATCCCCAGTGCCATTAGGGCAATCAACAGCGCTTCGGTGCCGCTGGCTACCGTTACACAGTGCTTCGCGCCGGTATATTCTGCGAGCTTTTCTTCAAGCTCGCGAATCTCAGGGCCCAAGATATACTGCCCATGATGCAGAATTGCATGTATTTTCTTCTCTAAATCAGGGCGTATGATATCTTGTTGCGTTTGCAAATCGATAAAGGGTGTTGCGGGAATAGGGGGTAGCCCCTTAAGAAAAGCCTCTATGCTGATAGTTTTTTCAGGGTAGTTTGTTAATAAATAGTCATCCCGTGTTAAAAGTTTACAAGAGTTGTTTTCAAACCGGTCTAATGCACGTAACAGCTGTGCATCTTCCGGGTCCCAGCTTTCAAAAACATTCATCTCTTCCGATAAAGCCGCCAACCAATCGCAATCTTTAATAAAATTCTGAATTAACCTTTTTGCCACGCTGTTAGCCGGCTTAAACTTTCCCTGAATATCATGCCTGCGCTTTAATTCATGTGTTAAAGAGTACTCCAAGGTCTTAACATACCCCGCATATACCCAAGTCTTGATACTTTCATTTCGACATTTTGCTATCGCCATAGCTGATTTTTCAGCAAATAACTCTCTATCAGCCAGTATATCGATAATAATATTTACATCAAACAAAATTTGCATCTATTTTTTTTCCCGCTCTAACCTACGCTGCTCTTGAAAGTCAACAAAAGCCTCAAACTCTTTTTCTTTTTCATAATTTGGTTCTTTTTCACTTTCTGGAATATCATCTAACGCCTGCAAGATCATATCACGATAAATTTGCAGTTTTTGCTTGGCAATTTCATAATATTTAGAATTTACACTATCTATCTCGCTTTCGACCTCTTCATCTGGTATTGAGACCTTAAGTTTAAACTTGTTACTTTTTAAATTTACGGTTTGCAATAATGTTATTTTTCCATTCTCATAAACTGCGTCAACTTGCATGATTGCCCTCCCAAGTAATCTCGCCGTTTAATAACTTATAACTGTCACCGGTATTTTTACATTTTGTCTCACCATTGCCGGTTAATGGCAACTCAAGCCTCTCGCCATAGCGGCTCATCCAGCCTATTTGTTTGGCCGGCACTCCGGCCATTAATGCATAAGGTTTTACACTTTTATTAATAACGGCCCCAGCGGCGATAAAGCAATATTCACCTAAAGTCACTCCGCATACAATTGTAGCATTGGCACCAATAGTGGCCCCTTTTTTAACAAATGTATCGCGGTACTCACTCTTACGGGAAACCGACGATCGGGGGTTATAAACGTTGGTAAAAACCATACTCGGCCCACAAAAAACATCATCTTCAATAAACACATTGTCATAGACCGAAACGTTGTTCTGTATTTTTACATTATTGCCAATTTTTACATTGTTCCCTACAAACACATTCTGGCCAAAGGAGCAATCTTTACCGATGACTGCGTTGCCGCATATATGCACCCAATGCCAGATTCTGGTACCTTCACCAATTTGTGCGCCTTCGTCAACTATCGCTGTTTCATGCTTTTTCATTCTTTAATACTCTAAGGGTAAGGCAACACGCTTGCCGTCACGGGCTGATAAGTATGCGGCAATCAAAACTTCGAGAGATTTCAAACCCTCCCGACCGTCAGTTTCAGGTTCCGCTTCACCATTCAATACCGTAATAACGTTATCATAATATAGAGGGTGCCCAAAACCATAAACCGAGGTGGTCTCATAGCTCGCAGTTTTTACTTTTTCATCATCTTCATGGGGTTCTGAAAATTCCCAGTGTTGAATTTCATTTACAGCCATCCCTCCGACCTTTACTGTCCCCTTTTCTCCAAGAATGGTAATGCTACCCTCTAAATTTTTCGGATAGGTAAGCATGGTGACATTCATTGAACCTAATGCACCAGATCGCCAACGAATACTAATAACCCCACTGTCTTCGACCTCTATATTTCGGGCCAAAGTTGCCGTATATGCATGTAAACTTTCAATAGGACCTATTAACCAATCAAGTAAATCAATATAATGACTTGCCTGATTCATGAAGGCCCCACCGTCAAACTCCCAGGTTCCGCGCCATGCGGCACTATCATAATAGTCCTGGGGTCGTGTCCAGAAAACATTTATGTTTACCATATAAATTTTGCCAAAGCGTTTTCGCTCAACAGCTCGTTTTAATAGTTGTAAAGTTGCATTTCTACGGTTTTGCTTCACAACAAACAGTCGCACCCCTGCTTGATCGCAGGCCTTGACCATTGCCAAACCATCATGCCATCGGGTAGCCATGGGCTTCTCTGTCATCACATGACGTCCAGTTTTAGCAATTTCAATGGTCTGAGCCGGATGAATCCCGCTCGGCGTAGTGAGTACTATCAGCTCTGCTGAAGTACTACTGAGAAGTTCTGCTAAACTTTTATGACCCTTTGCCCCGGTTCTTTCAACTGCTGCCTTTAAGGCAGTCGAGTCAATATCACAAACATCAGTTAACTCAACCCGGTCTGCATGTTTTTCCATGGCCGAGAAGTGGTTACTGGAAATTCGTCCGCAGCCGATCAATGCTACTTTAATTTTTTTCATTTAATTTTTCCTTGTATAGCTTCTCAAACCCCGCACTGCTCTTGACAATCTCATCAATCCCAAACTTCGCATCCCAGCCCAGCTTAATGCGGGTCTTCTCTGAACGGCCAAGCATCACAACGGGGTCACCTTCCCGGGCGGGCGCAATCTTGACCTTTATTTTTTTGCCGGTAATTTGTTCAACTTTCGTTATGAGCTCCAGAACAGAGGTGCCCTTGCCGGTACCAAGATCAAACGCGTCGCTTGGGCCCCCTTTCTTTAGATACTCCATAGCAAGCAGGTGAGCCCGGGTTACATCTTCGACATGTACATAATCCCGAATGCAGGTCCCGTCAGGAGTATGAAACTGGTTCCCAAAAACGGTAAATTCGCTACCCTCGTTTGCAATTTTGAGCAAACGCGGTAAGATATGTCGGGGCGGAGAGCCGTCTTCTGAGGCCATCTCTCCCAAGGAACCATCTTCCGCGGCACCGGCGACATTGATAGGTCTTAGAATAACATAACGCATGCCGCCTTGTGCACAGACATCTCGCAAGATTCGCTCGGCCATGGCCTTACTGTGCCCATAGGGACTGATCGGCGATATAGTCTGGTGCTCAGGAATCGGGACTTCTCGCACCTGGCCGTACACAGCGGCAGTTGAGGTGTAGATGATATTCTTGACCCCGGCATTTTTTGCAGCTCTTAAGAAACGCATCAATTGCTCGACATTGTTCTGGTAATATAAATCAGGATTCTCAAAAGACTCCCGAATCGAACAGTATGTCGCAAGATAAAATACTGTTTCAATTTTATTTTCACTTAACGTATCGGTCATGCTTGAGACAACATCGCCAACACTGCCGCCGATGAACTTTCCCCATTTTAGACGTTCTTTGAAACCCCGCGAGAGATTGTCTAGTACGACAGAACTCTTACCCTGCAGGTTAAGTGCCCGGTTAATATGAGAACCAATGTAGCCTGCCCCACCGGCGATTAGAATGTTTTCTTTGTTTTCTGACATCCGATCAAACTATTGAAATGGGAGTGAAATGGGAATCAATTTTCTCCCAGCCACCCGCGTTTTGTTGTTTCTGCCAAAACTTTTTCTACAGTAAACTCGAGCTGGGGTACAAATTCATGTGCCCGAATCATTGCTTCAGTAAAAAGTGAAGAGTCTTCTATGTACTCATGCACCATGCGATTGCGTAACTTTCGCATGGTAAGCCATTCATCAAGAGATTGAATCAAGCCGATTTTTTCAGCCCGGCTTAAGTTATCGATTTGCACTCCAACCGGCTCTGCCATTAACTCTAACACAAGAGGTAAAACCTTATCACCAAGAGTATCCTGCAAACGGCCAAACCTTGAAACAAAAGCCTCGACTTTTTCCGATAACGCCGGGTTATCTGGTAACTCAAGGGCCCTTTGCACAGTAAAGCTTGACTCAAAGAGACTGCTATCTGTCTCTTGCAGGTATCTCAGTTCTTTTTGCAGTACCCGAGTAAAAAAAGCAATGCGGGAAAAATCAGACAAGAACAGATTCCCGCTGGTCAAGCAATATTCCTGACTCTAGTGCGGCCTTATGTACAGAACCAAATTGTAAACCGGGAGCGATCAGTACAACATCTACCTTGCGGCCTTCCATTTTTTTAGAAATTTCAGCCTCGATTGAGGCGCATAATCTGGCCGGATGACTTACCTTTACGGTGACCTGAATCGCAAGATCAATGTCTCCACCACGTTTTGTATCATCAATACGGCTGCCAAAAAGAAAAAGCTTGTATGCAGAATGCATTTTCTCTGTTACAATTGATTTTATGATGTCAAGTTGTTGATTACTAAGGCGCATATCACGATCTCTCAAAATGATGTTTATACCAGGCTATGCTTATCTGATTTTGAAATTTGATTTGCATATAAATCTGCCACAGGAAAGCAAAGATCATAATCATTCCAGAATAAATCACCTTCTGCAACATGAAAGGCTCTAAAAAGCTTAAGGTTCTGATATTTATTGATGTGCGGATTTAATGAATTTTCAAGAAATTCTCTAAAATCAATCAGTTGAGATGTCCCATCATTGAATTCAATTTTTAATCTGTAATCACCTTCGTACGAGACATGAATTACCAGAATTTCACCATTATAGTAGCTTTGCAAGGTATGAGCAAAGCCTGCAAGAACAAGGTGATCGTCGAGCTCATTACCATGTGCCTTCTGGTCGGCCTCAAACTGCCCGATCAATTGCCCCAGTAATTGTAATTCGGCTTCTACTTGTGCCTTAAGGTGGGCTAGCGTTGGCTCAAGAGACTTACTCATAGAGCCACAGATTTTTCATGACTCTCAACCTGCGCAAAAGGGAAAAGTCTCAATCCGGTAGAATGAATTTCTGCGAGCAAATGTGCCGGAATATTCTCAACAAGAATGTCTACACTTGTTTTAAATTTCAATTCTACCTCGGTCATCAGTTGCACCATCTGTGAAAAGCTCAAGCCCGGCGCATATAAATCAATATCCGAATTATCATCGGCTGTCAGGGTCGCTGTTGAGCCGAATAAAATTAACTCAGTGAAGGGATACCGCTCCTGTAACTCCGGCACCATATCTTTTAGTGCCTCAATTCGAGCAAGGGAATTCATCCGCCTGTTTTCCCTTACCATTTCTTGACGCTTTTTATAATTTTCAAGATACGTAGTAGACATTGATCTCTGTGCCAGCATGAATCAAGCCAATTTTCAGTTTCTTGCCTTTGATAAAACAAGAATCTGATGAGACTTGGCCAATTCTTCAGGTTCTACCTGAAATTGCTGAGCCTCAGCCTCTAATTCTGCAATTTCAGCTCTTAGCGCATTAAACTCTCGATTCTTGCGTTTCAAAAACTCATAGGTCATTCGTGCACGGTGTTCAATTCCACTGGGAGTTAACGCGTACAGATAGCTCCACTTGCTTCGGGAGTTTCTAAAATTGCGTGCTTTGATAAAGCCTTTTTCAACAAGGGCTTTGAGTAAATAATTCACCTTGCCAAGACTTACTCCGGTTTGATGAGCAAGCTCCCGTTGGGTTATCTCAGGGGAAATGTCAATTAGCCGTAAAAGCTGAAACTGCACTTCATCCAGATTTTCTAATGATGGATCCATGATTCGATTTATAAAGGCCCGGGCATTAAAACAAAAAAGAACAAACGTATATTACAGAATAAAAAATTAGACCAAGCTTCGCCATGCGTTCAAACTTGAACACAAAATGTCAAAAAAACTCACTTGCTGCTAACCGCCGAAACAGGTCAACAGCCCAATTTTTCGCATATTCGGCTTATTCTTCGTTGAATTTGCAAAATGTGCGTCGAAAAACCGAATCAAAGATGAAAAAATCACCTGCAGAAAGGAATTGACTGTTGCTTTCCTGACGTCAATTAAAAAATACACAAAAATACTCAAACTATTGCCCCGGCCTGCTCTGCTCCCAGATCGACCTGGTGCTCTTTGCCAAACAGACGAATTGAGATTTTGATGCGTTTTTTTCTGTGATCAAAGGAGCGTACAATGCCTTCAATTCCCTTTAACGGACCCGAAAGAACCCTTATCTGGCTTCCCTCTTTGGCTACCTTGCTCAGCTGCAGCAGTTCACCTTCCCGGGTAAGATACAGAATTACCTGCATTTCATCTTCGTTTACAGGTTTTATCAGATCATCTCCGTTTTTCCCGGGACCATAGTCGAGACCCACCATCCGCAAGATGGTCGGAGAGAGACCCGTAGATTTAGTCTCTCTCACCAGGGGAATTCCCTGTGCATAGGTCAGTCTTTCATTTAGGTTGATAAACAGATAGCCCGGAAATAGGGGTTTTTGTTCATTTCTTACCACCCCACCCCGACGAATTGCCAGTTCTCGGCGCGGTAAAAGTACCGGAATTTCACCCAGATGAATTTTTATTTTTTTTCGGGCTTTATCTTCATGCCCGCCAAACACCTGCAGAGCATACCAGTAGCCTTCAATTTGTGGCAGCTCCAGTTCAGGATTTTCAAAAATTACATCAGACAGTTGCATATTGTCAGTTTGAAACTTTAATCTTCAATTCTACAGCCATTCTCACCTGCGAGTGACAACAGCTCGGGAGAATGATCACACCCTCGGGCAGCATAACCGGCCCGGGCAGCAGTAAGTAAAAATTGTCCGCTACCGGCAAACGGGTCAAGCACTTTCCCGCCATGTGCAGCGAACTGTATCAGCTTGCGCACCAGGGGCACCGGCTTACGCCAGTCTTTGTACTTAAAATCATTGTGAAAATCTTTCATAAAGTGCAGCACAGTATTCAGTTCGGTTGATTTTTCTTTTGCCAGAGCCTGTTTGCCTCGAAAATAAAGAATACCCTGCCAGTTTGCGTTGAACTCTTTTCCTGCGTCGTTTTCCTGGGGACGGTAAGTCCAGATCAACAGGTCAGAAAATTCAATATTGGCATTTGACTGCTCGATCGCAAGGGTCAGTAACCGGTTGAGCACAAAAATATCAGTATCGACAAATATGAATGCCCGGGCATCGACCTTCAGAACAGAAAGAGCTGAACCCAGCCACTGTCGGGTGAAGTCTACATAGTCATTGAGACTGCCATTTTTTTGCCATTCCTGATAACTCGGCGGTTCAGTAATCAACAGATCAAATTTTTCTTCTTTATTATTTAACTCTGTCAAAAAGCCAACTGCTTCTTTTTTTGTGATAACCGGCATGGCTGCCTCTGGCAATGGTATCGGCTCTTTTTTGTCTTTCTGGCGAAGTGCGGCATATTCTTTTGAGACGGATGTCTCTCCGCTCATCAGTTTTTTTCTCACCTCGTCATCGATATTCTCTTCGAGATAACTGACCTTGCGCACGGTATCGGGGCTTACCCCCGAGGTACGGGCAATCTGTTCAATGGTTTCAGCCTTGCTGGGCTCGTGGCCATCCGCCGGCTTACTCATACCCAGATCAGATTTCACACCCGATGAGCCCAGGTTTTTCTCAAGATTGGCAATCATCAGCTGAGCCCGGGTTCGGTGAAAGGCATTCAGATTGCGTCTACCGAGCTGGGTCTTGAGCATCCAGAGTTTGGCTTCATCCCGACCGGGAAAAGACAGCATCTTGGTGTTAAAATCGACCCCAAGTCTTTTACAGATTTCATAGCGGTTATGGCCATCGAGAATGATGCCCTGCTCTTGCCATAC
>JAGRNJ010000097.1 GCA_020440825.1 Leptospiraceae bacterium
AAGTCCCTCCATGTACTTTTTCAGAGGTAATTCCGCGCTAAACGCGCGGGAAAACATCCATGTTTTCAGGAATATCTACAAAACTTTCAGTTTATCAGAGATTCCGTAAGTATTTGTTCAGGATAATTTTCAAACTTTCGAGGGTTATTGGCTTGATAAGAAAATCTGTCATTCCAGAATCTAGTGCTTTTTGTTTGATCTCATCATCTGTACTGGCCGTTGTTGCAATTACCAGCAATGTTTCAGACTTCTTAAATGTTCGAATTTTTCTCGAGGCAGAGAATCCGTCAAGCACCGGCATATGAATATCCATAAAGGCAATATTGAAGTTATTTTTTTTGACTTTGTCTACAGCTTCTTTACCGTTCTCAGTTTCGGTAATATTTGCGTTTGGCAGCAGTTTAACGAGCATTGCCTTCAACAGGGTTCGGTTGACAATATTATCTTCTGCAAGCAATATATCCACAGAATGTAAGAGTTGTTCAAGATTCTTGTTTTTTTTGAATTGCCGATTATTGCTTTTTATACCATTTTTGACATTGGCCAGCAGCTTCAACAGTTCTGCTTTTCGAACCGGTTTTACAAGATGAGCATCAATTTTTAATTGATGCAGACTTTCTATTGTTGCTTCACTTTCGTTCGCATGCAGCAATATAATCATCGGTATTTCTCTATTTGCCGCTGCGAAAAACATTCTGATTTTTTGAATCAGTTTTACAGCGTCGGTATTCGGCATATGATAATCGATAAGTATAAGATCAAATCTATCTGTATTAATTTTTTGAAGTGCTTCTTTCTGGTTCGTCGCAGTGTTGCATTGCATGCCCAGATTGTCAAAATAGAAACTAAGATTTCTACAGTTTGCCTTATTGTCGTCAATAACCAGCACCTTTTGAAAAGGCACTACAGGTTTTTCTATCGGTTTTGGTTTGCCAGTTTTCTGAAACGTTATCTCGAAACTGAAGATACTGCCTTTGCCCGGCTTACTGCTCAAATTTAATTTCGTATTGAACAGTTTTAATAACTGGTTTGAAATAGTCAGTCCCAAACCTGTGCCACCATATTTACGGGTTGTACTCGAGTCTTGCTGGGTAAATGCCTCAAAAATCTTATTCTGCACATTTTTAGGAATACCAATACCGGTATCTCTTACATTGAAATGATACCGGATATTCTTTTCTGTTTCATCCACTTTGTGGGCAGATATTTCAATTTCACCGTTTTCCGTAAATTTTACTGCATTGCCGGCAAGATTTATCAGAATCTGCCTGAGCACGACCGCATCTGTTTTCACCGTGTGCGAAATGCTCTGGTTAATCGTAACCAGCAATTCTACATTTTTCTGATGTACCGAAAACTTTACAATATCGGCGACATCAAACAGCAGTTGGGTAAGATTACAATTTTCTTCTACCAAAGATAGTTTACCGGCTTCAATTTTTGAGAAATCAAGCACATCATTGAGCAGCCGCAACAGATTTTTTGCCGATGCGGTTACATTCTCAACATATTGATGCTGTATGTCACTCAGATGAGAAAAACCAAGCATTTCGGTATACCCGATAACCGCATTCAATGGAGTTCGAATTTCATGACTTACATTTGAAACAAACTCTGATTTTGATTTTACTGCCTGCTCGAGCTGGTGACGGTATTGCACCATGGTAGTTATATCCTGAATAGAACCAAATATTCGAACGACTTTATTATCTTTTTTTTCACCTTTTCCCTGGGTTCGTACCCAAATTATAGAGCCGTCTTTGCGTTTCACTCTAGCCTCAAAAGTATATGGTTCACCGGAGACCAGGAGTCGATCAACTGCGCTTTTTATTTTTATACGATCTTCTTGAATATAAAAATTAATTGCCGCCTTCAGATTTGGTTCGTATTCCCTTGAAACCCCGTATATCTGTTTTGTAACTTCTGACCAGAATAATTTCTTCTCTGCAAGATCGTATTCCCAGGAACCGACCAGTGCCATGCGATTGGTCTCAAGCTCTCGTTGTTTTGCATGCTGTTCTTCAAGAACCCTGTTTATTCTCTCAGTAGCATCTCTTTCTACTGCAATCCAGTGGGTTAATCGATTAGCAGAATCAAAAACCGGATCTATATGAATATCAAGCCAGTACTCTCTTTTCGATTTGCTGTAGTTTAAGATCACTGCAGATACACTTTTCTCTGCTTTTAGACTCTTTCGAATTCTCTCAACTGTATGCTGGTCAGTTTTCGGGCCATGCATAAAACTGCCCGGAGTCTTGCCTGTTATCTGTTTGAGTTTATAGCCGGTGAGCGCTTCATAGGCCTTATTTACCCAGACAATTTTGCCTTCACTATCGGTTATCACAACTGCATCAGTTGTTTTTTCGGCAACCAGGGCCAAATGCAGAATTTTGGCATCCTGCTCTACCCTTTCATTTATATCATGATATACGATAATCACTTTCTCATGTTCCAGATCGACGGGCATCGCTGACACAGAAATCCACTGCACGCTTTTATCTTCGCGAACAAGGCCCATTTCTACTGAATAAACAGACTTTCTTGTTTTTAAGGCGATGACACTGGGAAACTCATCTGCAGCAAAATCAGAACCATCCCGCTTAATGATTTTCCAGATCTTACTGTTTATCTTTCGATGATTGGTTGTGCGAGTTGCAATGCCCAATAAATGCTGCGCGATCTTATTTGATTCAACTATCTGGCCGTCTTTATCGGCGGTAGTAATTCCGTACGGAAAATGATCGAACAACTGCTTATATTTGGTAGCGATTATGTGATTCTTTTGACGACGCTTTTCTTCTAAAGTCTGGTCTCTGAAGATAATAATGATCTCTTCTTCTTTTTTTGAAACTGGCAAAACCAGCGCCTTAAAATAGTAGACAGTTTCCTGCTCAAAAAATTCTAACAGAATTTCAGGAGATCCCCTGCCGCGCGATGCTTTGAATGCAGCCGAGGTAAGCTCTTGCTGTATATTGGCCGGCAAGTGAGACTGGCTCAGCGTGCTCCCTGTCTGCAGGTATTTTTGCAAGACACTCAGATTTTTATCTGTCGTATGGCCTATTTCTTTAATATTCAATTTTCTGTCAAAAAAGACCACCAGTTTTTTATTGCTGATTATTTTTTGAAATCGTGTTCTTTGCAGTTCGGCAATTTGATCATCTCTCTCTATGAAGAAGAGAATGATAAACTTACCAGTGTCAAATGTTCGAGAGAAGCAGTGTACTTTATAGAACTGAATTTCTTTGCGATTATTCAAAACCTGGATGTCATATTTCGTTGCGTGCCTATTATTTTGAAACTCAGTCATCCGCCCAAAATTTTTATGTTCGACCGGTTGCAGTTTTTGCAGAAAAGTCTGCCTTGAGATTGCCTGCCCACTCACCGCTAAAATTTTTTGAAGCTGTTTGTTTAACCAAAGAGAATCGCGATTTTCATTATCGAGAAGAAGAATGCCGGATATCGGGTTCTCAATTGAAAATTGGAAAACTTCATCTTGCAAAGTAAGAATATTCAGATAAGCTGTTGTCAATTCTTTGCTTTTCAAAATTACGTTTACCCTACTTGTTTTCTGGAACCTCATAGTATTGCCTGCTAGTGTAAAGCATTTTGTTGAATAAATCAGCCTCTACCTGATAAAAAAACATCAATTTGTTAGATATCGTTTTTAACCGAATATAAAAGAATAATCGATCTGATCTTTGATCTTCACTATCTTTTATTTTAAGCTTTACTGTCAAATACCGATATGTTAATGTGAGCCCGGTAATGGAAAAAAAGCTGCCCAAAATTGACTCGAGTGTGCAAGTTCGCCGCAACCAGGCTCGCAATATTTATTTTGAAAAAGCATTGCGAGAAGAACAGAAAGGAGACTTTCGCAAAGCACTGGAGTTTTACCGCATGTCATTACAACTCGATACCCAATTCTTTGACTCATGGCTCAATGCCGGGGCAATTTATTCCCGCCAGGGAAAAACCAAAAAAGCAATTGAATGTTACCAACGAGCCCTCTCGTCTCGAATTGATAAACGAGTCTGTTATAATCTTGCCTCTGAATATTTCAAGATTGGCAGCTATGAAGAAAGTAAAAAGTTATTAAACTCTGCCATTAAAAGCGATCATCGTTTTTTACAGGCCCATCTTTTGCTGGGATATGTATTCGGCAAATTGGGTGAAAATGAAAAATCTGAAATATCAATAAAGAATGCTCTCAAGATTGATCCCACAAACCAGCCGGCAATGACAGCACTGGCGTTATTGTACTACCACACCTCGCGTCCTGAACTGGCTCTGCGCTATATAAATATTTTATTGCAAAGAAACCCGGGCGATGTAACGATCGGCAGACTTCTCGCCAATATTGAACTTGACCGTGGCAGCACCCGTGCATCGATTAAAGCGCTTAAAGAGATTGCTGCTCAAGACCCGAAACTGAAATCTTTCTACTCAAGTATTTCAGAGTCAATTCCCGAAAAGCAACTTTCTGACATTCGCTCGCAAAAAAATCAAAAAGAAAACATCAAAAATAAAACAGCGAAAGATTTTTTTGATCTTTCGTTATTGGCAATGTTCGATGGTGAACCAGATAAGGCAATGGAGTATCTATTGGCCGCCTCGGGTGATGCTCGCCACTGATATGGCCAATCTCAGTAAATCACTTAAAGCATACCAGAAAGAAATCATTACCCTGCTCTCTGCCACCGAGGTAATTGAGCGAAGTCAGGAAATTTTACTCGATCTTTTTCCCGAATCCCACCCTGTTGTTTACTACTGGTCAGATGACCGTGGCCGTTTTTTACCCGTGCGTGAAGAAGATGCAAAAGAAGGTTTGTATTTCTTTGTCTATGATGAATTCATTCTGTGGTTGGGAGAGTGTGAAAATCTTATTTTTAAAGAAGACCTTGATGATCTTACCGGCTCTTACAACTTACTCGAATCTGCCCGTAATTTTTTGCAGACCACAAGTGCCGATGTAATTGTACCCTTCAATCTGCACAATTCTTTACTGGCGTTTTTAACTGTTCGGCATTTTGCACGGGATACAAAAACCAACCGCGGACAACGGGTTATTTTGAGTGAGATTCGCAATATAACAACAGTTGCCCTATCGAATGCTGCTCTCTATGAAAGACTGGAATCTATGAACCAGGTACTCGAAGACAGAATCACAGAGCGAACCAAAGAATTAAAAGAGACCCAGTCTCAGCTCGTTCAAAATGAAAAGTTAGCAAGCTTAGGTATTATGGTTGCCGGCATCGCACATGAGATCAATACCCCGGCCGGGGTTATCAACGGGGCAATCTCAAACTTGACAGGCAGTTTGTCTTCGTTTATTAACCTGTTGAGTGAAAAAGACATTCTCTCAATTTTTCAAAGTGAAACGTTTTCAATTATACGGCAAATTACAGAAAGCCAAAACCTTACCCCTCTTTCAGCTACAGAGAAATTCAAACTCAAAAAAGAACTGTCTGTCAAATATCCCGATAAAAAAGAACGTATTGATTTTATCATAGATATGCGGCTTGATACAAATACTCAATTGATCTTTGCTCTTCCCCAGACTGCCTTTGAAACCTTAAAGAAATTTGCCAGCATTCGACAAAATATAAAGAATATTGAATATTCCATTGGGGCCATTGTAAAGATTGTTCGTGCTTTGAAATACTATTCTCATCTTGATCAGGCCGAGACTGAACAGGCAGACATCGCCGAAGGCATCGAAAATACTCTGATCATTCTGCACAACCAGTTGAAACACGGAATTACAGTCGAGAAAAACTTCAGTCCGCTCCCGAAGATATCTTGTGTCGTCAGTGAACTCAACCAGATCTGGACGAACCTGATTGTCAATGCAGTACAGGCCATGCAGGGTAAAGGTTCTTTGAAAATCGATGTCGGGCAAAAATCATTTAAATCGATGCCAGAAGCAGGCACTGTTCTCGAAGAATTTCGTATTGCCTCTTTTGAGGGAAAAACCTATGGAGCCATTTTTGTCGCCATTGAAGATTCCGGGCCTGGCATCTCTGAAAAAATACAGAGCAGAGTTTTTGACCCTTTTTTTACCACTAAAAAACCCGGCGAAGGTACCGGTCTCGGTTTGGGAATCGTTCGCAATATAGTTTCAGGTCACGGCGGATTCATCACACTCTATAGCAAGCCCGGCTGTACAAGATTTACCATCTATCTGCCGGTTCATAACGACGAAAAATGAAATCTACTGACTTTGCAGTTAGAAGGTTATCTATCGAGACCTTGAGTACGTATCGCTTTAAAAAAGGTCCTTTTACCCCCTCTTCTGTAACCAACTGCCCGCAAATGGCATTGACATGACGTTTAAATCCAATTTTATACCCGATGAGTACAATATCTAAAAATTCCGTAGCCAAAGTTAACTACAAACTTACAGTCGATGGTTCTGAAGTCGAAGCCAGCAATCTTACTTATCTGCATGGCCACCAGAATATTATCGAAGGTCTTGAAAAAGAACTGGCCGGCTTGAAAGTCGGTGATAAGAAAACTGTGCATGTCAAATCTGCCGACGCTTATGGCGATTTTCAAGAAGACCTTATTCAAAAGTTTTCCCGTTCAGACTTCCCGCCCGATCAAGAGGTGAAAGTCGGCATGCAGTTTCAAACCAATACACCCCAGGGAGTGGCAGTATTCGAAGTAAAAGAAATTACTGGTGAAGAAGTCACGATGGATGGCAATCACCCCATGGCAGGCAAAGACCTGTCATTTGAGATCGAAATTCTTGAAATTCGGGAAGCCACCAAAGAAGAACTGGCACATGGCCATGTACATGGTCCTGATGGCCACCACCATTAAATTGTGAAAGCTTTGATTTTTTTATAAAAAATCAAAGCCTGTGATTGGGTGATGGCCACCATTCTCTAGATTGTTTTGATTTTATTGCAATCAAGAATATGAGTTGGGCGATGCCCACCATTCTTTAGATTGTTTTGATATTAATGCAATCAAAAATACGCGTTGGGCGATGGACACCATTCTCTAGATTGTTTTGATTTTAGTGCAATCAAAAATACGCGTTGGGCGATGCCCACCATTCTCTAGATTGTTTTGATTTTAGTGCAATCAAAAACCTGGGGCGGGCGAATCTACCCACCCTAATGTTTAATCTGCGCCGATAATCGGTTTCTTGAAAGAGTACAGACTGTGAACCCCGCCTTGCATTTGCGCAGCCAATGATCGGGGTTCGAACCTGAGTTTTCCTGAGACCATTCTCTCATGTAAAGTCGGAACATCCCTGCACCCCATGTCCTGGAACGCATGACGTACCCCCTGCATCAGGTATGGTAAAAATTCAAACACAGAACCTTTATCTACTACAGCGCCTGAAACCCCCTGGGCTACTTTAATTTTCTGATCTTCAGTATTGTATCGCTTGGCACCGCCACGGCTTTCCATAGCTTCAAGCGAAGCCATGCCACGATATTTCTTGAGGCGCACACCATTTTCATAAAAATATTCTCCCGGTGCTTCGCGGGTACCGGCAAGCAGCGAGCCCATCATTACTGCACTGCCCCCTATCGCCAGACCCTTGGTGATATCTCCTATGTTGGTAATCCCTCCGTCGGCAACTACCGGAATATTCTGCTCTCTCGCTATACGGGCAGAATAATATACAGCTGTCGCCTGCGAACGCCCTGAGGCCATGGTGTCCTGGGTAATACAGATTGAACCCGGCCCCATACCAATACGCAGGGCATCGGCCCCTGCTTTGATGAGTGCACTTGCCTGCTCCATCGTAACGACATTGCCTGCCATGATATCTACCTGAGGATAAATGCGCTTGAGTTCTTTAATCAGTTCAATCTGATAACTCGAAAATCCCTGGGCAGAGTCAATCACCAGCAGATCAAGGCCTTTTTCTACCAGAGCTTCAATACGGGTTCGATCTTCGGGATGTGTCGAAACCGCAGCCCCGACCAGCAGCTTTTTCTCTTTATCTTTGCTCGACAATGGGTAATCTTTATTCTTAATAAGATCTGTTCTGCTCATCAAGGCAACCAGCCGCCCTTCTTTATCAATAATCGGCAGTTTGCCTTTTTTTGAAGTGCGCAGAATCTGGTTTGCTTCACTTAACGTTACCCCTTCTTTAGCAGTAATTAAACCAGTGGTCATCACTTCAGAAAGTTTTATATCATGATTTTTCTCAAGGTCAATATCCCGATTAGTGACAATGCCAACAAGTTTCGATTTTAACGTGCCATCTTCGGTGATGGGGATTCCCGAAAAGCCGTATTTTTCTTTGATCTCATCTATGGCGGCGATAGTATGATTGGGTGATAAGACTACCGGGTCGCGGATGAACCCGTTTTCATAACGTTTCACTTTTTCAACATGGCGGGCCTGTTCTTCAATTGTCGAATTTGCATGAATGATACCCATACCTCCGAGTAAAGCCAGGGCAATCGCCATGTTGCTTTCGGTGACCGTATCCATAGGACTCGATAACACGGGTGTTTTCAGTGCAATATTTCGGCTTACGCGGGTCTCTAGAGTAACTTCTTGAGGTGAAAAATCAATATACCCCGGCAAAATCAGAAAATCTTTATAGGTAATGCCTTTTCCGCGCTTGAATAATTCTTCGGCAGAATAGCCGTCGAGCCACTGGCCTTCGGGGGTTCGGTTGCTTTCCATAGGAAAGTTTTCAGATAAAAATTAACCTGTCAATGAATATATGATTATGTCATATAAAGCACAGAATGAAAAAATTCGAGAGTGTAAGTCATTTTATTAGACTACAACATAACCGGCAACCCTATAGAAATGAGCGACTGGCACAATAACGTTCTACACAGTTTTATTCAGAACTTGTATTTTCCAGGAAGACCAGTTTGACGGCGATCCATCCGCGCAGCGCGTTCAAGGCATAAATTCTATCTGCATTTTTAAGATCCTGCAGGGTCAACTCTGATTCAATAAACTTGTGAGGAAAGCGCCGCAAAACTCTCGCACGTGAGATACCGGGCAGCAGATTTCCCTGGCTCGCCGGCGGGGTATAAAACAGATTATCTTTCTTGATAAATATACTGGCAATCGTCGTTTCACATACCCGTCCTCGTGAATCGACCAGCAGTGTATCGTCACAGCCCTGCTGCCTGGCCCACTCAAATGCAGCATTGTAGTCTTCTCGCGGGAACACCTTAAAGCCGGGAAAATCAATGGGAAACTGGCCTGGAGCACTGACCAGAATCTGCCATGATTTTGTTCTTTGTAGATTTCTTTTGATAAAGTTCAAACTGCCATCCGGGAATATTTCGATTCTCGCCCCACCGCTGTATTGTTCTTCATACAGCCTGGCCAGCAGACTATTCCATAGGTTTTTTTGAAAGGTAAAACCAAAGCGCCGGCAGCCCTGCACAACTCGATAGCGGTGGGCTTTTTCAAATTTAAGTTTTCCGTCTTGAAAAAGCCCGGTGGTAAAAACTCCTCGAGGAATATTCTGTGCCGAGAGGAATCTCGTTTTCTGTTTCATCTCATCATATTCTTTTTCGGCTGCAGAATCCCAGACTATGCCTGAACCCGAGCCCAGTACAATTTTTCGATCATTATCTTCAAACAAAGTTCGAATGCCGACACTGAAAATCGCACTCTCACCATGCAAATATCCCAATGCACCGGTATAGACTGTACGGGCAGATTTTTCAAGTCTCGAAATACTTTGCATGGCCGAAATCTTCGGTGCCCCGGTTACTGAGCCACAGGGAAACAGAGCTGCAAAAATATCTGATAATTGAAGCGCAGGCAAAAGCTCTCCCCTGATTTCTGAAACAGACTGCCAGAGAGTGGGATACCCCTCGATGCGGCTTTTCAGTTTCACCTGAACCTTGCCTAGTGTACAAATGCGGCCTAAATCATTGCGCATGAGATCAACAATCATATGATTTTCAGATAAATCTTTTCGAGAATCACTCAACGCTTTTTTCAGCCGGTAATCTTTTTGAGGGGTTATGCCTCGTGCAGATGTACCCTTCATTGGTCGCACATGAATAGAATTTCCATTGCACGCAAAAAACAATTCCGGTGAAAACGAAAATATTCTGCCGAAAGGCAGACTGGCAAACAGCCCAAAACGGCAACGCTGGCGAAACCCGATCTCAAAGAATTGATTTTGAAAATCTGATTGGCTGGTGATCTGTACCCGATCTGTGTAGTTAACCTGATAAACTTCACCATGCAGAATCTGTTCACGAATGGTTTCAACATTTTCAATATACTCTTTTTTATCGGGATACTGAAATTGAAAATCTCTTACCGGTCCACTCTCATCTGCTGGCGCAAGATCGGGCGGCTCAAGAGATTCGGCATTCCTGAAGACTGCAAAAAATGCCAGAGGCAGGTTGCCGGTCAAAGGCATGGGAATTTCTGGTAAAAAAGCATAGGATGCTTCATAACTGACAAATCCCGCTACATGGTTTCCTGCTCGGGCCGATGCCTGTGCGCTGGCAAGTACCGGCACTATATCTTCTATTTTCTCTGCACAAAAAATCTGATGCGGGTTTCGAAGACGCAGATCGGGAAAGGCTGCAATGCCAGAATTCTTTTTTGAGCGAAAATTAAAAAGATCAAAAGCTGCATTCTGCATTTTTTATCAGGTGAGTCCCAGCCTGAGTGAAACCCGCATTGCCAGCATTGAGATATCATCTTCTACTTCAGCATCTTCCCGAAAAGTATTCAGTTTTTCGAGCAGATCTGACAAAATGTTTTCGAAATTTTCATCCTGATTGATAAACTCTTCAAAATACTCGACAATTTTTTCTTCCCCGAAAAACTGATTCTGGTGATTAGCCAGTTCAGTTAGGCCGTCGGTAAAAAATAAAAAGATCTCCCCGCCCTTGAGAACAATTTTTTGGGAAGAATATTGTGCTGCAGCATTCACACCGATCAGGGGACCGCTTGTCTCAAAACGACAGATTTGCCCATCGAGAAAACATACAGGATGCGGATGT
>JAGRNJ010000098.1 GCA_020440825.1 Leptospiraceae bacterium
CACTCAAATGATTGAAGGCGACTGGATAATTTAAGTTTAGTTTTTTAGAGATCAACCTTGATTGAAATCTAACGTTGTTTATTGCATTCGCTCTGCCGGCAGAATATATTTTTCGCGTACGAATGCTGTAAGATCATCGGTTGCAAAAACCTGACGCTTTCTTTTACGGGAAACCGGCCCCGGCTCATACTGCAGAGCGAGAATTTTAATTTGAGAATTATGTCCGGGATAAAAATCATCCTGAAAAATATTATCGGGAGTTTTTATTGTCAGCTGTTGCCATCCTCTAAAATTCAATGTACCCAGATTCAGTAGATGCACAATCCCGCGCGCATCTTTAACCAGCAGAGATAGGCTGCCCGGCAGGTGAGTTGACTGCACCCAGATTTTAATTTCTCGAAGATACCCGTTGATAACAAGGGGACTTGGCCAGGTGAGCCGAAGGCGATCTGCAGATTCAAACGGAATAAACCAGCTCAGGTATTTTTGTGAGCCGGGTCGTGGCGAAGGGAAATCAGTTCTGGGTTCAATAATCGGCTTACCCGGGCCGAACTGTCGAATATCGCTTTCGCCGGGTGAGAAAGTTTCAAAATCTTCGAGAACAATCTCCCGATAAATACCATCGATTATTTTTTCAGAATGGTGTTCCTGCAGTTTGTAATCCTGTGCAGGAAGCACAGAAATGAAAAATATTAGAATACCAGAAACGATTTTTATCGAATATGGCAGTCGTTTATTCATACAGTGGTCATTTCTTTCGCGACTTCAGAGGATATACTTCCAGTGGTTTCTGCTGGTTTTCGAGCATACCGAAGATCGCTTCCCGTGCAGCCGCAGAGGTGGTAAAATACGGTATATTATAAGCAAGTGCAGCAAGTCGAATTTCAAGTGCATCATTACGGGTACGAATATTGGTTGGAGTGTTGACAATCAAAGCGATTTCGCCCGATTTGATTTTATCGACAATATGTGGACGTCCTTCATGTACTTTATTGATGGTCTCTGCCTGTATGCCGTTCTCCTGAAGAAATTTAGCCGTTCCAGAGGTTGCGATTAAAGTAAAATTTGCTTTTGCCAGCTCTCTCAGTGGTTCGACCAGTGCTTTTTTTGAATGATCTGAAACGCTCACAAAAACGTTACCAGAAACCGGCATTTTCTGCCCGGCTCCCTGTTGCGCCTTATGAAAAGCCTCATAGGGAGTTCGGCCAATACCCATTACTTCGCCGGTTGATTTCATTTCGGGCCCTAGAATAGTATCTACCCCGGCAAATTTTTTGAACGGCAAGACAACTTCTTTTACATAATATAGATCAAGTTTTTTTTCTTCGAGCAGGTTCAGGCTCTTCAGGGTTTCACCCATTGCAAGTCGAGTTGCAATTTTAGCAAGCGGGACATCGATCGCTTTTGAAATAAAAGGCACTGTGCGGGAAGCCCGCGGATTTACCTCAATAACATAGAGTTCATTTTCGAGAATCGCATATTGTACATTGATACAGCCCAGCACATTCAACTCAAGAGCCAGTTTTTTTGTAGCTGAACGAATTTCATTGAGCATCGCTTCTGAAATATTCTTAGCAGGCAAAATGGATGCACTGTCACCCGAGTGAACCCCGGCTTCTTCAACATGCTCTAAAATACCGGCAATAAAAACATCGTGACCGTCGCAAAGTGCATCTACATCAATTTCAGTTGCATTTTGCAGGAAACTGTCAATCAAGATCGGTTGTTCGGCACTGATTTCAGTACTCAGTGACATGTAATTTTTAAGCTGTTCTTCATTGTGAACAATCATCATCGCGCGGCCGCCGAGTACGAAAGAGGGTCTAACCAGAACCGGGTAGCCCAGTTCAGCAGCAGCTGCCAGGGCCTCATCGGAACGTGCGGCCATTCGCCCTTCAGGCTGGCGTAAATTCAGTTTGCGAATAAGATCGTTGAACAGTTTTCTGTCTTCTGCCCGTTCAATGCTGGCAGGAGAAGTTCCCAAAATCGGGACACCGGCCTGCGCCAGTGCTTTCGATAATTTGAGAGGGGTTTGTCCTCCGAACTGAAGAATTGCCCCCCTGAAGTTTCCTTTCTCTTTTTCGGTATTGACAATATTCAAAATATCTTCTGAAGTAAGTGGCTCAAAATACAGCCTGTCAGAAGTGTCGTAATCTGTTGAAACGGTTTCAGGGTTTGAATTCACCATGATGCTTTCGAATCCCAGATCTCGCAATGCATAAGCTGCATGGCAGCAGCAGTAATCAAATTCAATGCCCTGGCCGATACGATTTGGGCCCCCGCCTAAGATCATTACTTTTTCTCGATCTGAAACATCTGCTTCATTTTCAGATTCATAAGATGAATACATATAGGGAGTAAATGACTGAAACTCTGCTCCACAGGTATCGACACGTTTGTAGACCGGTAACAGTTGCGCCTTTTCTCTTAAGTTAAGAATTTCTTTTTGTCCGTTGCGAATGATTTCTTCCATCTCCTGGGCAAGCTGCAGGTATGCTGCTGTACCTTTTTGCAGAGTAGCCAGATTTTCCAGTTTTACCTGCAGAGATGTTGAGTTCTTTAGATAGCCAAGCTGTCTGTCAGAGTACCCATTTTGTTTCATTTCTCTTATTAGAGAATCCGTGAGAGTACCGGCATCACATGCGGCCACAAAACGCACCTCAAGGTCAATCAAGATCTTGAACTGGTGCAGAAACCACAAATCTATTCTGGTCATGCGACGAATTTCTTCGACGGAACGCCCGATCAACATGGCCTCGCGAATATAGAAAATACGAATATCATTCGGTGTAATCAGTTTCTGGTTCAAGGTATCTTCGAGTTCATCGTTCTTGATTGCCCGAATGATCTCGAGCTGTATATCCCAGTAGCCATCTGCCCCCCAGCCGGCTCTGCCTGTTTCGAGAGAGCGCAGTGCTTTTTGAAATGACTCACCAAAAGTTCTGCCTAAGGCCATTGCCTCACCGACCGAACGCATTTGGGTATCGAGTGAGCGGGGTGATTCAGGAAATTTTTCAAATGTAAATCGGGGAATCTTTGTCACAATATAATCGATTGTTGGCTCAAAACAGGCGGGAGTTTCGCGGGTAATATCATTTTGAATTTCATCGAGCGTGTAGCCAACTGAAAGCTTGGCAGCTATCCGCGCGATCGGGAAACCTGTTGCCTTACTGGCCAATGCCGAAGAGCGGGAAACCCGCGGGTTCATTTCAATTACAATTATATCACCATTGTCGGGATTCACAGCAAATTGAATGTTTGAGCCCCCGGTTTCGACACCGATCTCACGAATAATATCAATACCGATATTGCGCATATTCTGGTATTCTTTGTCTGACAAAGTCTGTTGCGGAGCAACGGTTATCGAATCGCCGGTATGTACACCCATCGGGTCGAGATTTTCAATTGAGCATATAATCACTACATTGTCTGCCAGATCCCGCATCACCTCGAGTTCAAATTCTTTCCAGCCTAAAACCGACTGTTCGATGAGAACCTGGGAGTTGGGACTTTCAGACAGTGCATTTTTTACCATGGCTTCATAGTCTTCCCGGTTGTAGCAGACCCCGCCACCGGTACCACCTAATGTAAAAGACGGCCGCAAGATAACCGGCAGGCCTATCGTGTTCAAGAGGGCTGCAGCCTCATCCATATTGTGGGCAAAACCCGAAAGTGGTACACTGGCACCGATTTTTTCCATGGCGGCTTTGAAGAGTTTTCGATCTTCTGCTTTGGCGATTGCCTCTGCTTTTGCCCCGATAAGTTCGACGTTATATTTTTCGAGCACTCCCTCTTTTGCCAGCATCAGGGCAGCGTTGAGTGCAGTCTGGCCTCCGACAGTTGGTAAAATTGCATCGGGACGTTCTTTTTCGATAATGCGGGTCAGGTAGGGCAGGGTAATTGGCTCGATATAGATCTCATCTGCCAGTTCCGGATCGGTCATAATGGTTGCCGGGTTTGAGTTTACCAGTACGACCTTGTAACCCTCTTCTTTGAGAGCTTTTACGGCCTGGGTTCCTGAGTAGTCAAATTCACAGGCTTGACCAATTACAATGGGCCCGGAACCTAAGATAAGTATTTTTTCTATGTCGTTTCGGCGTGGCATAGGGACACTGTGCATTGCTCAAACATGCGGTCAATGAACCCGTTTTTTGAGAAATTCTCAAAAATTTATTTAAAAATTTTAAACTCGGTGCGTCGATTCAGAGCTCTTGCCTGTGGCGTTGTCTCGTTCATCAATGGTCGGGTTTCGCCCGCTCCCGAGGTCTGCAGACGAAATGCATCGACCCCGTTTTGCACCAGCCATGCTTTCACCGCACTTGCCCGTTCTGCACTCAGTTTCAAGTTGAAATCATCTGGCCCGACATCATCGGTATGGCCTATTATTTCAAGTTTAATCTCTTTCTGGGTATTGAGAAAATTTGCCAGGCCTTCGAGATAAGCGATGGAATCTTTTTTCAAACGGGCCGAGTTAAAATCGAAATTGATAACCTGGGTATGGAATGACTGATCTTTTTTGAGCTTATCGAGGGAAATAAGAATTTCCTTTTCTGTATCAATTTCATTGAGATCAATGCGCCCAAACCAGGGTAGAAATCCGTCGACATTGACCGACGCTTCAATTCGTTTTAAATCGGGATGCAGGGCTACCTCAAACCGGCCTTCGCCATCTGTTGTTTTTGAGACTTTCCCTGTCTGTTCACCCAGGGTTGCGGTCAAATCGGCAGTAGTCTGTACCGGGGTCTTATCTTCCCGGCGAATAACCCGAAAGGTAAGTTTCTTTTCAGCGGGGGCGGAGGGCACTCCGTAAATATCAAATCTTCCCAGACCGCCTTGTTTTGTCGAACAAAACCAGAAGGCGTTATTGATTTCATACAGGTAATTTTCAGAGGCTGCAGAATTGACCCTCTCGCCCATATTCTGCGGCTCTCCCCAGGTTTCTTTTTCACCGGTTGCATCGGTAGTGTGTGAAATAAACCAGATATCCCAGGAACCGAACCCTCCGGGACGCTTTGAAGAAAAATAGAATCCGTTTTTTCCGTAGGCAACAGTCAGGTTAACTTCTGAGTGACCAGAATTTATCTTCTCGGGCAAAGGACGCGGGTTTACAAAGCCCTTGTCAGTAATGTCTGCAACATAGATTTTTGAGGCAGAAATATCTGCAAAAGGGTACCGGGTAAAATACAGTTTTTTCCCGTCTTCACTGATGGCGGCAGACTTTTCATGATGCACTGAATTAACGCTTCCGGGTAACCTTATCGGTGGCTGGAACTTTCCGTCTTTTTTATAAGAAATATATAAATCAAATGAGACTCGAATTCTGCCGGCGGCATCTTTTGGCATTTCTGTACTGCCGTCTCGATCAGATGCAAAGATGATGAAGCTGCCATCGGGCGAAAGAAACGGAGTCTCGTCATTGTAACGGGAGTTTAATTCATTGAGTAGTTGTGGCTCCTGCCAGGCACCATTTACTCTGTCTGATTTATAGAGATCCATATAGCCGCGCTCGGTGCGCTTTGAATTGAAAATTATATACGATGCATCTTGAGGCAGGGCAGGTGAGAATTCGTCAAACTCTGTATTTACCGGTGCACCGATATTGTCAGTTTGAGCAAAAACTGCTGCAGTAAACAGATTCAAGATTACGAAGATTTGCAATACTTTCATAAATTCCTCTGGCAAAACCACGAGTACTTGAGTATACATCGGTCTTGCCCGTACCGCGCTCAGAAATTTCATGTATATGCGGCTCTAATCGAATATCGGACAATTTCCCGAAAGCTTGAACCAAATTTCAAAAATTTTATTTTTTTGTGTCAGGCAAAGAATTGCTCTGCATGAGCTCACCGCTCTCATCGAGATACAGAGCCAGTGGCCCCCGGCTGTTTTTTTGACCGCTGCGGTAAGTACGGCCACGACCAAATTGAACTTCACAGGCAGGAAAAATTTCCCTCTCAATGAGCATCGCGGCAGAGGGAGAAGGTTCAAAAGAAGAGCGGGCTGTTTCAAGCTGCAACTCTATATTCTTGAGCATACTGGTATATTTTTCTTCAATTAAGGTCAGCTTTCTCAGTGCTTCGTTTTCTTCTTCGTTCAGTTCGGTACGTCGGCTTTTCTCAAGCAGGCTTTTGCGATTCAGAGCCACTTTTTCGAGCGTGATGTTTCGGTTTCGGCGGTCTTCTTGAAGAGAGTTGAGCTCTTCAATCAGTTCCGGCGGAGTACCGACAATTGCCCGGGTTTTGGTTTCACCGGCAGCTCCAAACCGGGTGCAGATTACAGACTCTCCTGCGATTGTCTCTCCGCCTATCAGATCGCCCCGGCCGCCGCGCAGAATAATCGAGATACCGGCAATCAACTCACTGTGCATGGCTGCCTCTTCAATGCGAATTGACCGGCCAGCCTTCAGGTGCCCCTGCTCAACAAACCGGGCATGTATGTCTCCGTCTGCTTCGATACGCCCTGCGCCACGGCCCATGAAACCGCCTGCAAGAATAATATCTTTTTCTGCCTTCAGAAAAACTTTTCCCACTGAAGATTTGATATAGATAGAACCGCGGGTGGTGAGTTTGAAACCATCGAGCATTCTTTCTTCAACAATAATTGTACCGGGAAAATCAACATTGCCTGTTGAAAAGTCGACCTGGTCAAGCCGTATAATCTCATCGACCCGTATCACGCCGCCGCTTTCCAGAACAGGTCGACCCATGATATTCGAAAAAATTTTACTGCCATCGGGCGAGGGGCGGGCATTCGCGCCAGCCTGAATTTCTGCTTCATTTCCTGTTCTGGCAGGCAGTACATGTCCCAGAACATCAAAACCGTCTTCTCCCGGTTCCGGTGAAAAAACCTGAGCCAGCAATTCTTCTGCTTCTACACTCTGAATAAGATTGAGTTCCCGATAGTCGACCTGGCCTTTGGCATTTTCAGCGGGGCGGGGTTTCATGTTGGTCTCGAAAAATACTTTGATGCTGCCATTTTTTCCCTGAATTGGCTCTTTACCCCGGGCGACCAGGACCTTGCTCAGGTACTCTTTTGTCTCAGCCAGTTTTGTGACAGCTTCATCAATAATTCCCATGCGAATATGATTTGCAGCCAGCCACATTCGTATGGTTTCCTGGCCCGGGTGAATGCCACCGTGCCGGGGGGGAGACATCGTGGCCCACGCGTGCATGTTATCTTCAGAAATTTCCAGTTCGAGCTGGGCGTCTTCAGGAATCTGTACCGGCCAGCGGCCTATCGTGACCGGCTTTCCCGATTCTTTTTCAACGGCTTCGTTTACCCGCTGCAGTTCAACATTGTCAATGGCCAACAGCCGCACTCGTTTTTTCACTGTATTTAGGTCGACTTTTTTACCTTTCTTACCGGCGGGATATACTGTCAGTTGGGCAAATTCACCATTCTGTTCGATGGTGAAGTACCCGTCAGAATCGTCATCGATTTCTTTGAGCAGAGAATCGAGATAATCTGGCTTCATAATAACGGGCTTTTCGACTTTGCGTCGCCGTCAAGATGAAAAACCCGATTTAGTCTGGCGGCCAAATAAATTTTATGATTTACAGTTTGTAAATCATGTTAACAAACATATATGCAAAATAAATCTATCGCGATTATGCAGACCTGGCTTAAGGTTGCCTCAATTATTACAATATTAACCGGATTGTCGGCTTCACTGGCAACGTTCCCGGCTGGCGAGACTGCCTGGAGAGTTTTGTTCGATATTTTGACCTGGCCATTAGATGGCAAACCCGATGGTTTTTCGAATACAGCCCGGGCACTCAATGCTGTTTTAGGGGGTGTCATGGCCGGCTGGGGTTTGAGTATCTTTCTGCTGATGAATAATTCTCGAATTGCTTCCTTTCGCGAAGTTTATTTTATTATTCTTTTAAGTCTCATTTTCTGGTTTATAATTGATTCCATCGGCTCTTTCATTGCGGGAATTCCCGGAAATGTTATTTTAAATATTGTATTTCTTGCAATGTTTTTAGTGCCTCTGGTTGTAATAATAAAAAAAATGCCTGCTAGAGAAAACAATGCCGACTGATCATTTTTTGCGTTTAACAGTTTTCAGAATCACTGTTTTCTGTTTTTCTGCAACTGCCATCTTCTCACAGACTGTGGCAGATCTGCTGGGCTTGCCTGAAAAAAAAGCATTCTGCACAAATCGTACATCAGATGATTGTCTGCAGATTGCAACCTTTAATATTGAATGGTTTCCTTTGGGGCGGCCTGAAAACAGAAAAGATATAGATCATGCTCTCAAAGTAGCAGAGCGGCAAAAAACTGTAGCCGATTTTATTCTGCAGCAAGACTGGGAAATCATTGCAGTACAGGAAGTACAGGGCGGAGGGACTTTCCGTCGATTTGTAAAAAACTATCTGGGCGAGTCGTATCGAAGCATATCGACTATTTCGGGCCGCCAGCAGCGAATCGCAATTGTCTGGAAACATGATCTTCTGCAACTGATTTCTTCGAAAGAATTATTTTCAGATAAAAAAAATGCGCCTTATTATGATCGCACCAATCGTCGGCCATTGCAGGCAAATTTTCTGCACAAAAAATCAGGCCGGCAGTTCAGTGTGATTGCCGTGCATTTTAAGAGCAATGGCCAGGACACCTCCTGTGAGAAACGCCGCACCCAGGTCAATGATCTGTCACGTTATGTACAAACTGTTGATCTGCCGTGGCTGCTGCTCGGTGACTTCAATGATGTCATTGCCGGCAATGGAATCTGTTCTCGAATTGATACAATGACTGCTTTTGAGCAATTGCCGCAGGCAGGCTTTCTTACCTCTGAAGAAAATATCCATCCGCCTGGAACAGCCACTTATTTTCTTAAACCATATCGTTCTGTGATTGATCATATTCTGATCAGTGATCAGCTTTTACCTGACCTGTTTCCTGCTCAAAGTCACCGTGCTTTTGTCTTAGAGCACAATGACCGCAAAATCTCTGATCACAACCCGGTCGAAATATGGCTGCATTTTCGTTGATGGGATGTCGGTCTTTATTTAGCTGTCACTATGAAGACGGGGGCTCTCATGATTAACAAAATCATAATTCTGGCAATTCTGATTGCTCTGTCTCTGGGCACTGCCTGCAGCAAACCGAAAAAAACTCTGCCGTTAGATTCGGTATACGAAAATAATAGAAATCTTATTCGCCTTACGTTGAAAGATACTCTGTATCGCAATCTTTCGGTACGTGGGCTTCCTGCCCCGCAAACCGGAGTTCCCCCCATTCAATTGAATATTTTTGATTTTGATCATACTCTGGTCGATACCCGCACAAGAATTCCCGTGCAAAGATCAGATAAAAGCAGGGGTTTTCTCGATCCCAAATGTATTGTGCTTAATTCTGGCGATATTCCCGATTTTGCAGTTTTTGATACAGAAGATACCTTTCAGTATCCCATTGTACAGCCGGGTTTTGAACGTTTAAAAGAGGTCAGTAAAAAAGAAACTGTCATAGTGATGACTGCCCGCAGCTCGTCCGGAACCTACTCAATGGTTCCCGCTTATCTGAGCTTGCGCGGGGTGGTCATTGACGGGGTTTTGGCTGTCAATAGTGAGATTCTTAAAACTGGAATCTGGGATCATTTACGATTGCCAGAAGGCATGAAGAAACTGCCCTCAGGAGCAAAAAAACCATTGCTGATCGCAGGCATTATCGAACTGTACCAGAGTCTGGGCCATTCGCCTGAACTGGTTCGGTATATGGAAGATACGGATTCTTATTTTTCAGTAGCGTTTGAATTTTTACCGCGCCGGTTCCCAAACATACGATTTGAATTCTATGATTATTTGAGAAATGGATACCTATATACCGAAGTTTTGGCTGCGCGGGCAAGCGGTGGCCTGCTGGAAAATCTAGTACCGAAAAATTACACCGGCGGAGTCTATGACAGCGGTGATTGTGCCGGTTTTTAAGTTGTCTATCAATTATCCCGCAACAATACTATCAACTCATTGATACGAGCCGAAACTTCAGCCGGGCTCAATGATTTATATTTTTCAGGAATCAGTTCACGACGCGTGCACTCCCGAATTGAGATCAGGGTTTGCATTTCATTTTCCAGCGGGTAGTTTGGCGAGAGGAAATTAGCAACTGTCTCATCGAGAGTTTTTTGACTCAGTTTCTTTTCGTCTGCAAGGGCAGAGGCTAATGCCGCCCGAACCAGTACAGCCTCAATATCTGCCCCGCTTAAAACATCATCGGGACTTGCAGCTTTTAACACCAGACCTTCAATGTTGATTTTATTTTTTCTGGCAAGAGCAAGAAACATCTCTTGCTGCTCGGCATCGTTTTGAGTATGGAATAGAGCAATATGTTCTTCGGCCCGACCCTGACGTTTCAAGTCAATTGGCAACAGATCTGGTCTCGATGTCATAAGAAACCAGAGAATTTTCCCGCGATAAAATGTGTCACCCATAAAGGCTGCCAGTGATGCAAAAACCCGGGAAGAAGTCCCGCTATCACCCGAAGCTTTTCGATTTCCCAAAAAGGCGTCAGCTTCATCGATCATCACGACTACAGGATAGGCAGCTTTCAATAGATTGATTATTTTTTCGAGATTTGCCTCGGTCACACCCTGCCACTGGCTGCGAAAATTGAGAAATTTTACTACCGGAATGCCGATGTCACCGGCAAAGCAATTGACCAAAAAGGTTTTGCCTGTACCCACTGGCCCGCAGATAAGGTA
>JAGRNJ010000099.1 GCA_020440825.1 Leptospiraceae bacterium
TGGGTGTTAGAACCTGAAATTGAAGCTGTGTTTGAAATATCAACCGAGACTAAACCTACCCCCCAGTCAGAATAGTACAACCGATTGTTGCCGCCATCGATGGTTACCCCCAGTCCCCAGGGCTCATGCCCGGCCGGCCCGGCATTGTAATAGTTCGATGACTCGCTGATACTGGCCGGGTTCGAGACGTTAAGCGCGTACAGACGGCCATCCGCCGCCCCGTAAAAAACATGATTATTGTGAAAGCCCACACTGCTGCCGGCCTTTGAAGTACCCGTAACCTGGTAGCTGCCAGTGGTCGCCACATTGTTCAGGTCAGAGATATTGGCGATTTTCAAGAAACCATTGGTTCCGTCGCCACCCACCGCGTACAGTGTATTGCTATTTATCGTTAGGTCAATCACATTAATATTGAGATTGATTGTGGTCAGAATAGAAGCATTAGGCGGATCGCTAACGTTTATCACCACCACCCCGTTGTCGCGGTCCGCGATAAAAAGATTGCTGCCATTGATTTCTAAATTCCAGGCGCTGCCGTTCGTGTTAATTGTTTTTTTCAAAACCGGATTTTCTTTGTTAGAAATGTCAATCACATGCACACCATAGGCTTTGGCCGCCAGGTAGGCATAGTTGCCCGATACCGCAACATCAGAAGCCGTGCCGGTTAAAATGTAATCAACCACTTCGCCATAAGAGTAGGTCCCTTTGTCAGTCACGCTGCCCCCTTGTTCCACAGTGGCGGGGGGCGATTCATTGGCCAAAGAGGTTTCATCGGTGATGATGATTGACATGGTCTGGGCAGAATTGTCGGCCACATAGACCCGCTGGTTGTGATACCAGATACCATGCGGATTCAGTTTTTTATTGATGCCGCCATCGTTGACATAATTGACAATCACCCGGCTGCCGACCAGATTTATATTACCGGGGTCAGAAATATCAACCACCCCGACCCCGCCAAAAGAATTTGCTAAATAAGCGCGGTTGCCATCGACAAAACTGTCATACACACCGTCACCTAACACAAACCGGCCTATCTCTTTCGGGGTGGCGGGCGCCGCTATATCGAGAATGATGAATCCGGCACCCCAGTTAGAATAATACAAGTGGTCTTTGTCTTTTGAAAGTGTAATGCCTAAGCCCCAGGCGTTCTTTCCCGGAATAGCAGTAGACTCATAAATTGTCCCTTGCGAGGGAGAACCAACTGTACTGACATCTATGGGAATTAGTTTGCCGTCAGCGTCGCCGGCAAAAATGGTGTTGCCTTTTATTGCAATGCTGGCGACATTTTTTCCGGTGGAAAGTGTATGGGTGGGGTTATTGCCCAGAGCGGATGGACTTGCCTTGTCAGAGATATCATACAAACGAATTTTTCCCGAGGCCCCGCCGACGGCCAGGCGCGTGCCATCGGCATTGACTGCCACAGAGTCTACATTAAAACCCGGGGTAATGGTGGTGACCAATGCAGGCGCACTTGAGTCATTGACGCCCGAGATATCATAGACAGGTACTCCGCCAGCCCGGTTTGCTATAAAAAGGTAAGACCCATACAAAGTGACGTCCCAGGTTTCACCGCTACCCCGGGGAATGTTGTGTACATAGCTTCCCGAGGTGATGTTGATTACGTGCAGGCCACCTGTCTTGGCGGCAACGTAGGCATAATTGCCCGAGAATACCAGGTCTTCTGCCGCTCCCGAGGGAACTTTATAAGAACCGATTAAGTGCCCATAGTCATAGCCTGTAGAACTGGTTGTAGCAGTGGCCTCTTCTTCTTTTTTTTCTTCGAGCGCACATTGAGATAAAAATGCCGCCAGAAGGCATGTGCCCAAGACTGTGAGTAATTTGTATTGATTCATATTCCCCTCTCTCTATCTTGATTCAGAAAAAATCACAATCATATCTCTGTGAGCTTCCTGAATAAATATTCTTCACGTTCATTTCGCACACACCTTCTGGCGTTTGATTTATTGTTCCTATGCTCCCAATTTCCTTTTGCCCAGATACAGTAACTTAGAATAAGATGGTTTTTAAATTTTGTCAATAGGGCATATGCCCTATTGAAATTACGGAACTCTGTAAAGCCAGCTGCTCATGCATTCTTGAAAGATATGTTCATTCTGCTAAAAGAAAAAGCAATGCGAACAGAGAATTTCTCGATAATTTGCCCCCAAGACTGGCATCGCTGGTAAAAATCGATAGGCAGATCATTGAGGCTTGCGAAATATCGAAATGCAGTGCGCGAACTTGCCAAGTGAACAAACCAATTCTGGCTTTGGCGGATGGCTGTCTTGCTGAAGAGGAGCTCTCCCGGTAGTTAAAGAAGAGCTCTGAAAAATAGTAAAATTCACTTTGTGCCCAGTAAGATCGCTTCTCACCTATGATTTAATATAAACACTGGTAGAATTTCTCAAATTGAGTCTTTAATTTTTTCCTGAAAAAAAGAAATAAATTCACATAAACTCAACTTATGCTGCCATAACGCGTTTACAGGTTACGCCTAAAAATTCTGCCAGTACACTACCGACTTGCACAAAATCGTCAGCAATTTCAGGAAACCGATCGTCACTGTTATCTGTCTTTTCAGGCAGCTGCAGATGACTTAGCTGTGTGATAAACTTGGCGTCATGCACAAGCGTTGAGAGATAAGCCAGATGAATTTTTTCCCCATCGACCAACTGCAATGACAGAAACAGTTGAATGCCGCGGTAATGCATTTCTGTGCCACCTGCACTTGCTGCAACCTCAACCACGACACTGTCTATATTCTGTATGTCTATATCTTGCGACTGTCTTAACCGAAAAAACGAAGACGCCAATAAAGAAGAGCGGTAGATTAAAATACCTTTTGCCCTGTCGACCTGTATCAAGAACCACGGGTACACTGAGTTGACAAAACCCTTCAGGCTTGCCCATGAAAACAGGCAGCAGATGAAGAAAACGGGAATCAAGTCTTTTGATTCTGATAATCCCTTATCAAAAATAATGGCAGCAACAAATATCGGGCTAAGACCAAAATTGAGAGCGAGATACAGCCACAAAATTCGAGCAATTTTCAAAAGCATATTTTGCTTTTTCGATCTGGATAAACTGTCTTTTCGGTTGCGTGTTATTTTTATCTCAGAATTATTCGCGATCTGTATTTTGAAAATACCAATCGTTGAATCTTGCCCGGGTAATGTCGTCAATTGCTGTTTTTCCTTAGTCGTGGTTGTTTCGTTGGACTTGTGAGGCAGGCAGTAAAATATTCTTTGTTATTTTTACCATATTTTCCTGTAGTTTGGCATTCTCAGCAAAAAAATAGCTCCGCCTTGAAACTTTCTACAACGAGCCTGGGCATTCAGATTTTTGCAGCGCCAGGCTATACTGCTGAGCCCTCCTCTGCTTGCTGATCCGTTCCAATAAAAGGCCGTAGCATTCTGCCATATAAAGACAAGTATTGTGCTATTTCTTATTTTGTAGCCTACGCCGATCTTTTCGGGATTTGCATGGCGAACTACATTAGCCACCCATTCAGAAAGAATGCGATCAATCTGCAGTAAGGTAAAGTTATCTATATTCAACGAAATATTTTCATTTTTATCGTCTGCAGTTCTATTAAAAGATGCAAGCTCAGCTTCAGAAAAACAGAATGATTCATTCTTCGATAAACTGAATTCCAGCTTGTTGAGAATAATCTTAAGTTCATAACGCTGCAAACCATGAAGTCGTCGTGCATAATCAAAGATTAAATCTGGCAAATCTTTGGGATTATCTTCACCCTTTAGAATATGTGCAAAGCTTCGCACTTTATCGAGCGAAGAAACCGCAAGCTGGTGAAGACTTGAATGTTCAGTTTTTGAATTTTCTGTGCCTGCAACTATCTGCGTTAATTGTGAACCAACAATATCGTGCAGTTCATTTGCCATTTGCAATTTCTCTTTCAGATAATTTATTTCAGCATCATTTAAGCCTTGTTGTCGACCTCGCTCTCGCCAGAGGTAAAGATGGTATGAAAAAAAATACAGAAAGTGAAAAACACTGACAACAGAAAAGTAATGGTATAGCCAGGGAAAATCATTTGAAGTTAAAAGCATGACAAAGTCACTCGAATACGTTAACAAAACCATGATCGTTCCTGCAAACTGCATTCGAAACTCTCCGTAGCTAAAATATTTTTTGCCGGCGTAAACAGGAGGTAGCAATAAGAGAAAAATATAAACCAGATACTGATTTTTTATCGCACTGAATGTTGAATATAAATCATTTTGCCAGATAAGATGTAAAGAAGCAAAAACCAGACAGCCTGCAGAAATTATAAAGGGTACTCTATCTCTGATACCGAAGCTCCGTACAAAATACATGGCTGTACCAAAAACAGAAACCAGGCGCATTATCCATAATAGTTGAACAGATGCGGTATAGTTCAGAAATAAAGGGAAAGGAATAAAATATATTGAATGTATTAAATATCCAATAAATGCAATGACAAGGTAAATGTTCCCTTCTTCCCTTCTCCAGTATCTGGTTGTAAAAACCAGAAGAATCAAAACCAGAAACACAAGAAAAGGAATTGCAATAAATACATACTCACGGGAGAAAGTTTGAAAAAATGTAGATTCAATTAATTCTTCATGACTGCCGATCGCAATCGGCCCTGCATGAATACCACCTTTTGCATCCAGAATATTGACCAGGATGCGAATTTCATTTTGACCAAACTTTAAAACCCCGGGCGGTATGGAGTATGCTCGAATCTTATTCCAGCTCGAAAACGAAAAATGCTCATTGAAATTGCCTGTATAACCCACAGGAATATTATTCAAGTATGTAATGTCTGCTGAACCTATTGAGCCAAGTAATAAAGTCTGCAAACGCTCTAGGTTTGAATCTTGACTTACAACGACTATCTTTCTGAATTCAAGCAGGCCATAAAATTCAGGAAATTGCTGGTGCAGATTCTGGGGCAGGTTCACTGAAAATACTGTTTTCAAATCGGAATATTTCTTTTGGCAGACAGATTCGACAGAATTGCACCTTAAGAGCTTTAACTCCCACTGCCCTGAAAGATCAAGAACTTCATTCGATTTAGAATTTTGAGAACAGTTGCTGATGGTCAACAGCAAGAATGTCAAAACCGCTCGCTGCAGAATTTTCATTTATTCAATTATTCCCATCATTTTAGCAGTTTTTATCGCCTGCACTCTTGAATGAGATTCTAATTTTACATAGATATTTTCAATGTGCCTTCGAATTGTATGTGGACTGGTTCCCAGATCCTGAGAAATTTGTTTATAATTAAGACCAAGGGCAATTAAATTTATGATTTCAATTTCTCTTTTTGTGAGATTGACCTGAGGGATCTCTGCATGTTTACTATTTTCGACTTTGGAGGTTTGTGTGATAGAAATTTCATCAAAAATTTTCTGAGCGACCTTTTCTGTCAAAGTGGCCCCACCTAGATATATGACTTGAAGTTCAGCTAGAAGCAGATCGTCAGAAATATCTTTCAACAAATAACCTTTTATTCCCGATTTGACGAGCTTAAAGATTCTGCTCTGGTCTTCATAGGCTGTAAATACCGCAATCTTGAGCCCGGGGCGTTTTGAGATCAGAATTTTGATTAATTCTTCACCTTGCATACCGGGCAACTCTAGATCGACAAGAGCTATATCGGCAGTCAAAGTTGCTATCTGCTCAAGCAAAGCTTCAGCATTGTCAAAAACTCCTATCATCTCAAATCGATTATCTGCAGAAATTAGCCGGACAATTCTGTCTCGAATTTCTCTAGAATCTTCAACTGAAATTATCTGAATTTTATTTTTCATTTTCTACAATTTTTTATTGATCAATCGAGAATTCAATCATTATTTCTAGAAGTAAATTCATTCAAGTTTGTATTTTGAGAAACTTTTCCGTTTAGAGTTAAATCAGTCTGGCTAAAAACGAACGTAATATAAAAAGCGATCTGTCAAATCAAATTGATCATGATCAGCTCATAACAGGATGAAATCGAAATTTTTTATTTTTGAGCTCACCTGAACCGCTCACAGACCAGCTATCTGATTTTTTCGCTCAAATTACTTGTGAGTAAACACTGATTTTTTCTGTTGTGACTTCGCTTTGAGCAGCAGATTCAAGATTGCCACCCTTTGAAAATTCCAGAAATTCTGCGAATATTTCAACCATTTCAGATGCAACAACCGGCTTATCAAATGGCAGAACTGTGTTCTCATTTGAAATCAGATTAAAGCTTATTTTACCAATTGACTTATCAAACCAGAGAAAGAATTTCATTTTTCGACCCTGCTTAGTCTTTATCTGTTTGCGCCGGTTCGAAACAATCAGGTCAATATAACGCAAAAAGTCACTCACTGAGCATTCCCGTGCAAGAGCCGGGTTTACATCAAAACTTAGAATATTTTTATGAATCTCTTCTTGCAGATCATCAATACCAGAACCTACAAATATCGTTTCATCGACCAGTTTTTCAAGCTGCCGAAAGTATGCATTTTTAGCGGCACTCATAAAATTCCATATCACATTATTTTATGCCAGCCTCAGGCAGTAAATTACTTAAAAGGGTAAAGGCGTTTACATTTAAACGCTGTCAGCATTTTACTAATCGCCTTTACCTCAGATTTTTCGCGGTAAAGGCGTTTATTTTTAAACGCCGAAGCCGCGGATTTTTCGCGGCAAAGGTGTTTTTTCAAAACACCGTCGCGGGGCAGGCAATTCACCAGCAGATGAATTCTCTAATTTACGAATCCAAAACTTTCGAACGCAAAAGGTAAATTCCAGCAACTGGCTCATAACGAACCCGCTCGCTTAATTCTCGCCCCTGGGCAATATCAATGGAAATAAAAAAGACAACCCTTAGATTGTCTTTTTGTTTCTTAGATTGCGCGGTGGACGGGGCTCGAACCCGCGACCACATGCGTGACAGGCATGTATTCTAACCAGCTGAACTACCACCGCTCGGTTTGAGGATAAAGCGGAAGGTTTATCATACGGTCAACATAAATTTTTCATCAATGTTCAAAAGTTAAACCACCAATTTGAATCGACAAAGAAGAAATATAAACAACTTTGCCAGATGAGTGTTGAGCCTATTCTATATACCGATTTTAATACTCGAAAAATCTATCTGACGACTTTCGCAGCCTATATGATTCCCCCTTTATTCTGGTTTGCATCTCTGCCATTAGCCGGTATTATTGAATCGTTCAGCGAATTCTGGCAACTTGCCTTGTCTCCGATCATGCTTGTCTACATACCCTTGAATATGTCGATCATTCTGTTTCTTACCCGATATCGATTAAACATAATAAAAGCTGGAATTTCCTCACCGACAGACGACAGATTACAGAAGAAAGCTGTTTCTGCAATCAATGCCATCCCACGGGATTTTATTATCGCCATGTCTGTATATTGCCTGCTTGGGCCAAATACCCCTCTCTGGAATAAAGAATTTATTAATGTTTTTGAATACAAAATTGCCTGGCTGCTGGCCATCCCCCTTATTTTACTGATTTCACTGCCCTTTTTTATTTTTTTAATACAAAATACTGAAGAACTCGGTTATTCGCTTCCTCTCGATAAAAAAAATGCATTTTTAAATCTCAGCACAAAGTTCATGATCATCAATCTGATATCGATCACTGGCACTGTTTTTTTTCTTTGTACGATTGCCATTGCTCTGCATACAAAGAATAGCGGCAATTTCGTCTTGAGAATATTGATTTCTGCTTTATTGGCATTATTTATTTCCCTGATAACGTTTATTTTCTCAAAAAAAAGCTTAATCCGGCCGGTTAAGATTCTGCGCCAGCGACTTGACCAGATCGCTACAGATAAAGCAAATTTGAGCGCAAGTCTTGAAATAAAATCAAGGGATGAATTCGGTTTTATTGCAATATCGTTCAATAACTTTATCGCTGAAATTCGTAAACTGGTTTCTGATCTCAGAAAACTGTCAGAAAATATTGCCGACTCAGGAGTTATTATAACTTCAACAGCCAAGTCGATGTCAGATATGGCTCTCATGCAAAGTCAGAATATTTTTACTACAGATATGACTTTAAATAGCATTAACGATTCTCTTTTGGCAAGCAGAGCTATGGCAGAAAAGAATCTGAAATCAATGCAGCATACAGTATCTTACCTGCATGAAAATCAGCAAAGTGTTAAAGATGCGCTGGCATTTTTACAGAAGATTCACGAAAAAATTTATTCCATTGAAGAAATTGCCTCCCAAACAAATATGCTGTCGTTAAATGCAACCATTGAGGCCGCCCGGGCAGGTGAACATGGTCGTGGTTTTGCTGTTGTCGCATCAGAAGTTGGTAAACTTGCTGAGTACAGTCGATCAACCGCCCAGGAAATTGCCAAGATGATGAACATTTCTGCAGAATCGACTCGCAAGACCGAAGATCTATTCAATAATCTGGTTCCTGAGATTTCAGCAAGTTCAGATTTTTATACTGAGATGAGAGATTTTGCGCAGAAGAGCCAGAATGATCTTGAAGGTATTCAAACCGAAATGAAAAAGCTCTCAGAAAATGGGGAACGATTTAATGCAGCCTCAGACATGTTGCGCCAGACAGCTGAAACCCTGCGTGATGAAGCTGCATTTATGGTACAGAAATTTCAAGGCTTTACGATTAAATAACCCTACTGCGGTGTCTTTTTTTTCTTAACTGCACTGTTGGTTTTTTTAGCGGCTTTGCGATTACTCTTTTTTGGTTTTTGATTTTTTGCCGGCGCTTTTTTTGCAGCAGTGGCAAGTGGCTCACCCTCTTTCTGTTCGCCAGTATTTTGCTTTTTGGGTCGTGAAAGAACAGCCTTCGCCGGTACCCCCCAGGCACTCAAGCCCTGCATAACACTGTCTACAGAAATAGAATCAACGCAATTAAAAAACTGGCATTTGGGACCAATGCAAGTAATGCAGTTCATGGGAAACTTACTGGCCAGCAAGTACTGATTGATGGGAATTGTCTTCTCACTTTTCAACGTTCGCCAGCGGGAGGGGCTTGAAGTACGATTCTGTGGAAAAAAACCAACATGCGGAATTTGTGCCAATGCGGCAAGATGCAATGGCCCAGAAGAATTGCCGATAAACGCAGTGGCAGATCGCAAAAGAATAAACAGCTGACGAATCGTAAGGCCGGTAATTAATTCTGTTTCTTTATTATTAAGCAAACCTGCAAAATTTGTTTTTAGAATTTCTTCGTCAACATGATCGCCCACCAGAATAACCCTATATCCGCCTTTTAACAGCTTATCTGCCAGTTTTGTAAAATTCTGGAGTGACCAAGCAAGTGCCGTGCCATTTCGCTTGTAAGGATGTAAAACAATATACGGCTTTGTAACTTCTTCAGGAGAATCATTGAGACGAATTTCTGGAAACACATACTCTGCAGACAGGCCAATGTAGCGCAGCATTTGCAGGTTGTGCCAGCTCTCTGCCATACGGGAGCGTTTACGAGAAAGGGGGTTTCGCACATTGAATCGCCAACTGAATAACCGTCGACCGGTACCCACCCGCCAGGGTATTCCGGCAGAATGTATAATTTTCGCTGAGCGGCTCTCAGCATATGCAAAAATTGCTATGTCAAAATTATGAGCCCGTATCTCATCGCGAAGCTGCCTTTCCTGCGCTGTGAGCAGATCGCCCGGTTTACCCTTGCGGTGTCTTTTCAAAAGACAACCGGGATCTGCTACCACACCTTCCAGATCGGGCAGTAAAGTACCCAGAGTCTGCAATGATTTATGCGTCATCAGATAAATACGTGCGGTGGGTACTGCCTTGCGAATCGAAGCAACGAGAGGCAGGGTCAGAATCAGATCTCCGAGCCCGTCATTTCTGACGATTAGAATTTTGGGCGAGCGAACCGGGTGATACAGTATTTTTCGAATCTTGCGCAGAGTTTTCGAAGTATACATTACTTAATGAGCTCCGTCATTTTGTACAATGGCATCATAATCGCAGCCATAATCGCCGCGACCAGACCACCCATGACTACAATCATAATTGGCTCGAGGGCATTGGTCATTCTTTTGACTGCAGCATCTACCTCACTCTCAAGAATCACAGCCACCTT
>JAGRNJ010000009.1:0-1450 GCA_020440825.1 Leptospiraceae bacterium
GAGGCATTTATGTTGTCAGCGGGGCAACCCCGGCAATTGATGCGAGTGTCGCAGCCAATACAATTAACGGTGGAGCACCTACGACAGCAGAGTCAGTAGGTATTCTAATTTCTGGCGCTGGTTCAAATCCTGTTATTAGCGGCAACAGTATCAACGGCGGGGGCGGAGGCACTGCTTCTTTTGGTATCAACGTGCAATCTGATGCAGATCCCACTATTCAAAACAATACCAGTATTTCGGGCGGTACCGGTGGCACCACCTATGGAATTTATGCAACGGGTGCCGGTACAAACCCGACCATTGGTGGTGCTGGTAATGGAAATACTCTGATTACGGGTGGTGCGGCCACTGCCGGGAGTTCATTTGCTATCAATGTTTTAGCCGGGGCTTCGCCTACTATCACAGCTAATGCTGAGATCAATGGAGGAACAAGCAGTACAGGAAACACAGAAGCCATTCACATTGATAACTCAACAGTCAGTATTACTGGCAATCTGCTCAATGGTGGCGCAACTTCAGTCGCCGGTAATGATGCAATAGGTATTAATGCTGTGGGTACGAGTGGTGGTAGCATTGAACGTAACCGAATCTTCGCCGGAACGGCGCTGGCCGGTGGCAATTCAACCATTGCCATAAACCTGCCCGGCTCTGGCACTTTTTCAGTGAATAATAACCTTGTTTCAGGTGGCCAGGGAACAAATGGCTCAAGTGGTCTTTATCTTGCCGGTTCAGCAACGGTAACCGTCAGAAACAATACCATTCATACTGGTACTGCCGGTACAGCTAGCCGAGGCGTCTACCTTGTTTCGAATAATTCAGTAACTGTCCAGAATAACCTGATTGTCTGTACCGGGGCGGCCGCAACAAACATAATCGGATTCGAAGAAGCCGGTGGCGCCACAGAGCCTTCGGTCTTTCGCAATAATAATGTAAGCGATTGCAGCACAGCACTTTATCGGGATAATAATGCAACAAACATAACGGGAACCTCAGATGCTTTAGATACCGGTGAAGGTGCCGGTACATTCGCAAGCTACGGAAATATAAGCATAGCCCCGAGTTTTGTTGATTTTGACGGCGCCGACAACACAAGCAGTACGTCAGATGACTTCGCAGGCACCAACTGGGATATGGCGGCCGGCGGGGTACCAACCAATCAGGCCCAGGGGGGGCTTGATTTAAGCGGATCAGGAATTACAACTGATATCGCCGGGAACGCTCGCACCAATCTGGGTGGCGGACAAAATGATGGTCCCACCAATAGCGGGGCCAACGGCTTTACAATCGGGGCTTTTGAAGACGAGACCCCTGCCCTTTCTGCCCCGGCGACCATGTATTCGAGAGCCTCAGGCAACTACAATGACCCGAACACCTGGTCAGGTTCGGCCTGCGGCGGAGCACAGCCTGCCACTTTTGCATCACCAGTAGCAGCGACAAATGTCACGATCTG
>JAGRNJ010000009.1:1549-36853 GCA_020440825.1 Leptospiraceae bacterium
TTGGTCAGGTTCGGCCTGCGGCGGAGCACAGCCTGCCACTTTTGCATCACCAGTAGCAGCGACAAATGTCACGATCTGTGATGGCAATACTGTTACATTAACAACAGCCGCAGTGGCAAATAATCTGAATATCGGCAGCAATACGGCAGCCGCCGCTGCCACATTAGATACATCCGCCTCAAATTTTGCACTAACTGTAAATGGCAATGTAACGATCGGTGACGGCGATGGTGCTTTTACCGCAACCGCAACTTTAAGTGCGCATAACTCAACGATCACAGTTTCTGGTAACTGGGATCGGAATAATACCGATGGAGTTTTTGACAGAGATCCAGCCGGCTCGACCGTCATCTTGAACGGATCGGGCAGTATTTCGTTCATGAGTCTGCAAAATGTAAACGGTCCTAACAGTTTTTGGAACTTAAGTTTGGCCTTTCCGACATTCACAACGAATAGCAATAATGTTTTACGTGTTTACAATCAACTTACAATGAATGGCGGCACTTTTTCAAATGCTGGCGTATTGCATTTGCATAATGAGGCGTCATCTACAACAGATACTCCATTACTTCTTGGTGGTACAACGCTCGCCAATACGGGAAACATCGAATTTCATTTCCTGAAAGATGCATTAGGAAAAATTCAAGGTGGAAATTATTTCACCAAAAACATTATTATTAAAACCTCAACTGGCAATACTTCAACCTTGCAGGCTCCGATTACTGCAATGGGCGATCTTACTATTCAGGGCAATTCGGTTGGTCAAATCGCCAGCTTTGACACGGCAAATTCAAATATCACTGCGAATTCTTTATCGATTGGAACAATACAAAGTGCGGCGGTAAATTTTGGAACTTCAAATTTGAATATCGCTGGTGATGTCTTGATCAGTGATGCTGCAGCCAACCCAGACCCAACCTTATTAACTAGCGGCGGAACATGGACTATCGGTGGTAATTTCACAAACCTCAGTACTGCCAGCATTGACTTTTCAGGTTCCACTGTGAGCTTTAACGGTACAGGCAATCAAATCCTGACAGGTACAACGACCTTCAATAACCTGACTCTCGATGGTACTGCGACCCCGGCCCGTACAGTCACCTTCCCTGTTGGCGGGAATACAATAGTAAGCGGCCAGTTTCAAGCCTGGGGCAATGCAGGCGGAGTGCTTTCTTTGCGCTCGGCGACTCCTGGTAATCAATCGGGCATTATCGCGAATGGTACTCTCGGCACATTTGACCGCCTCGATATTCAAGATCAATCTCTTACCGGTACTGCCGTCTCGTCACCGGTCAATCCCTCAAATTCAACCAACTCAGGTAATAATACGGGATGGTTTTCACCGGCAGCAGGGGCAACGGTATATTCTTACGGTTCAGGTCTGTACAGCAATGGCGCTCTCTGGACATCTGCAAATTGTGGCGCCGCAGCATTAATCAGAACATTAGGTGTATTGGCTGCTGTACCGGCTGCCACTAACAATGTGGTAATCTGCAATGGCAATAATCTATCACTTACGGCACCGACTACTGCCAACTCATTGGTAATTGAAGAAGGCTTTATATCGACGAATGCCGCAAACCACCCATTAACCATAACCACTGATTTAACAATTGGCGATGGCTCAGGTGCGGCTGACTCTGCACGCTTACTGGCAAACGGTGCAGTAATCGAAGTCGGGGGCAATGTCAATATCAACACAGTTGATGGCCAGTTTGTACGCGGTACCTCAACTTTACGACTGACCGGTGCAGGGGTGGCAAACCTGAATATTGCCAATACCGCCACAACCAGTGATTTGAACAGACTTGAAATTACCGGTGGCGGTACCTGGAACCTGGGTACAAACCTGACCATCTTCGACGATGCCCTTTCTATCACAAATGGAAACCTGAATCATTCAACCTTTACCATTATTCTGGAAAGTGCTGATTTTACGCAAACAGGCGGAGCGATCTCGTCAACTACCGGGCAACTCATTTTGGGTGGAACCGGCGGCACATTAAGCCAGACAGCAGGAACTTTTGGTTCAATAATGCGCCACAATACCAATGCAGTATGGAGCCTTGCCACAGATTTCACAAGTACTTCGGGATTTATAAAAGACAATTCTGGTACATTTGATTTAAATAATTTTAACTTAACCCTCGGTGGCGGTTTTCAGATGAACTTTGGTGAAATTCGCCAGCGCTCAGGTAATTTTGTAACAAACGGAAGTTTCCTTCAAAACGGTGGAACATTTAGAGCCGATACAGGCAACACATCTATATTTGGCAACTACACTTATTCAGCAGGAACTTTTCAGGCAGATACCGGTATTGTCACTTTTACGGGAACCGGTGCCGGTGGGCAAATTAGCTCGGGTAGCACGACCTTTAATAATATAACGATAAATGGAACTGGGGGAACATACACCTTACAAGATGCAATGAACCTCTCAGGAAATCTAACCATTGAGCAAGGCATTCTCGATACGGGAGCCAACCAGACAATTACCGTCGCCGGGAATGTAACAATCAGTACAGGGCTTGGAGCGGTCGATTCTGCCGTGTTCAATGCCAATGCCGCTACCATAAATGTAGGCGGCAGTTGGGATCGACATGCCACCAACGGACGATATAATTATACTGTACCAAATATAGTGAACTTTACGGGCACCGGTAGCATAAATAATATGGTGAATTTTGGTGGCCCTACAACCAACAGTTTTGATAACTTGACTGTCGCTGCAGCCGGCCAAACAACAACTATTAATTCAGATATTATGGTGTATAACCAAACCAATATGGGGTCTGGTACTATAACCTCGGCTGGCTCAACCTTATGGGCAGCCTGTTCTGTGGGTGCTGGCTGCTCATCTACTACTACTGTAGTGCCTTCGGGAACAACGTTTGCCGGCACAGGCACTATCGTATTTGGTTATGATGCTGCCAGTGATAACGTAATTGTCGGTCAAAATTATGGCAACTGGAATTTTGAAGTGCAATTAAACGGTATACCATCGGGCAATGTTGCAGCTGTCATCTTAAACGGCCCACTTACGACGTCAGGATATATGACAATTCGAGGTGGAACCAATGCAAACTCACGAGCAATCTTTAAGACTGGAAACTTTGATCTATCAATAGGCGGAAACCTGACTTTGGGGTTAGGAACAGTTCAGCCAGGTAGCTTAATCGCCGGCACGTCAAATATAAATGTCGATGGCAACTTAAATATATTAAATGATACTCCAAACTCGCAAATTACCACAACTGGTGGTACCTGGAATGTTGCCGGTAATATAGATGTGAACGAAGCCCCGGCAGATATTAATCTCACTGGCAGCACATTTATTCTCGATGGAACTGCAGACCAGTCAATTTCAGGAACACAAAGTATAGCTTTCAACAACCTGACCTTGCAAACCGCTGCCGGTGGTAAGACAATCAGCTTTCAGGATGGCAATACCTATACAGTTGGTGGTACTCTAACTGCAGCAGGCAGCGCCGGGAATCTACTTACTCTGAATTCGATCACTCCGGGCAATCAGAGTACAATTACTGTAAACGGAGCTGCCTTGGTTGCAGCAAATTATTCATACTTAAGAATTCAAGATCATGTCTTAAATGGTTCCGCATGGAGTGCGCATATAGATCCTGCTAATTCAACAAATCTGGGTAATACTATCGGCTGGTTTCCGGCTACCCTGCTCTACACCCGAGTTACCGGCAATTGGACAAATGGCAATACCTGGTCTGAACTCGGTTGCGGATTGGCTGCCTACGGCTCACCCCCGCCCGCCGGTATGGACGTACAAATTTGTAATGGCCATACTATTACAGTAGATGCAGCGACAGCTACCATTGACGACTTGACACACACCGCCGGCGGTACTTTAACCGTTGATAATCCTTTGAATATTAACGGCAACCTGAATATCGGTGGGACCTCAACGACCAATGGAACGAACTCAATCAATATTACAGGCGCAGGTACATCCACCCTGATTGCCACTGCCCCACTTGCCAATACAAATATTGATGTAAATATTGCAGATGGCACCAGAACTCTAGCCGGCAACTTTGCAACCGGAAATGCTTTCAATGTACTTGCTGGAACGTTAGATACAAGCGTTACAAATTACACGTTGCAGGCCGGTTCGTATTCGTTTACAACCGGTACCTTGAATGCAAATGCTTCTTCGATTATAACCAATGGTTCTTTCCAGAATTTTGGGGCGACTTTAAACATGGGTACCTCTACCCTTGAATTGAGGGGTACCCCCAATGGTGTTGCAAACAATTATAATTTGCAGACCAATGCCTCAACACTGGCTAATATCTTACTAGATAATGTTGGCGAAGCAACTACCAATTTTGATACATTCACATTGAGCGATGCTCTCTCAATAACCGGAAATTTAACAATTCGGGACAATACATTTGATACAAATTCTGCCAATGATTATGCTGTCAATATCGTCGGCAATTTAGCCATAGGTGACTCAACGCCTGCTCCCAATACTGCAGTATTCAATGCAAATTCATCGAATGTAACAGTCAGCGGCAACTGGGACCGGGATGCAAATGACGGCACGTTCAACCGGGACAATGGCCAGATCGTCAATTTAACCGGCACCGGGAATGTCAGCGGCATGACCGCAATCGGCGGGACTGCCAATAATTTTTATACCCTGTCGGCAGCGAGCGCCGGTCAGACAATCACTCACCCGGGAACAGATCCTCTGGTAGTCATGAACCAGCTAATCTTGAACGGCGGCACTTTTGCTGAAAACAGTGCGGCACAACCGTTCAACGGTGCTGTCTTACCCAATAAAACGTTTCTTGTGAAAGATGCATCATCTGTCGCACCCTCTGTATTATCTGCAACGGCAAATTCAACAATAACCGGGAACAATTTTACTGTATTGTGTAACTCAACCCCCTGTTCGATACCAGGCAATACCAGTGGAGCAAACACCATTGCCTGGAACAACACCTCGCTGAGTCTCGATGTATCGAACGGTGCCACAATACAATTGCTGAATCCGATTACCATTGCCGGGAACGTGATGATATTTTCATCTACAGCACCAATTGGAACCTTTGATATAAACGGAAATGCGGTCAACGCCGTGAATCTGCGAATAGGTTGGGATGAAGCCGCCCAGCCAACCTGGGATGCAAACCTGATAAATACCGGAGCAAGCGCCAATGTGACCTTAAGCTCCAATATGAATATAGAACCCGGCTCACAGCTGAATAACACAAATATGCCGCTTACTTTGACAGGTATTTTAACGAATACCGGTAGCATTGATCTCAATCAAAATATAACCGCAGCCAATATTTTCAACCCGGCTACGATGAACGTTAACACCAATGCCACGATTGTGACCGGGGCAGGAAGTCTGCTCGTAAATAATGCAGCCTCTACTCTCAATATTGCAGATGGGGTTACCCTTACAATGGATGGCAACCTCAGTCATTCAGACGGTGCAATAACATTAGGCGGCGGAACCAGTGGTACCCTCGATTTAAAACGCAATTTCACCAAATCTGGTGGTACAATTACAATCAATGCCGGCTCAACATTGAGTGCCACTGGCATTAGTAATCAGAGTATTGATGTCACGGGTGGCCTGGCTCTGCAGAACTTCACGTTAAACAATACGAGTGGCGCATTGCGCACTGTTGCTTTCACCGCAGGTGAGACCTTCAGTGTAGCCGGCGATTTCAATGCTGCAGGTGGCGGTTCGGCAGCCAGCAGGCTGGCACTGGCTTCTTTAACTCCCGGTACTCAATTGAATCTGAATATCAATGGAACTTTCAATGCTGCAAATGACTGGCTGCAGGTTTCTGATGTTGATGCTACCGGCTCGGGGGTTGCTACCCCGCTTTTTGCCTCGCTTGGCAACAATTCGAATGGGGGCAATTCACCCGGCTGGTTCCCGTTGACAATTCTCTATTCTCGTCTTACCGGAAACTGGACTGCCCCGGCCACGTGGTCAGATGTTGCCTGCAGCGGTGCAACTGCCGGAGGCCCTCTGCCAACTGCTACGGTAGATGTTGAAATTTGTACCGGTCATACAGTTACGGTAAACTCTGCCGGAACAACAGCACAGGATATGCTAATTTCAGGCGGAACTCTTGACCGCCAGGATTTTGCTCCTGCAGTTCGAAATTTTGCAATAACCGGTGGCAATGTTACCGTAAGTGGGGCAATACACTGGATGCCGGTTTCGGGAAATATGGTTTTAACAGCAGGAAACGCAGGCTTTAGATACCGACCAGACTCACCTACCGGAACCATTTCACAAACCTCAGCAATAATTGGCGCTATAGAATTCAGAGGAAATTATACTCTAACAACTGATCTAACTTTAGGAGCACTTTATACTGCAACAGGTGGAACAGTCAACCTAGATGGTTTTGATCTTGTGGCAACTGGTGCCGGGGCTACCCAGAATGCAACAGACAATGTGAATGTGGGCACTGGAAATTTGACTTTGAATGGTCCATTTACCATGAATGGAGGTACTATTACAGCAACTACCGGTAACATTAACGTTGCAGATCTAAATCTCAACGCAGGCTCAAACGTGAATCTGGGCTCAGGAACCTTCTCAATTTCTGGTGATCTCACCAATGCTGGGACCATTAATCCCGGTACTGCCCTAGTGCAGCTGACTTCGGCTGGGGCAAATCGAACAATTACAACGGGGCCTGTCACGCTAGACCGGGTAAATGTTGCCACGACAGGCGGCTTCGCCGCAATACTAGGTAACAATCTCAGTATTCTCAATGATCTAACAGTCAGTAGCGGAGAATTGCAGACCGGTACTTTTAATCTGAATGTCGGCGGTAATGTTGTACAGACAGGCGGAGTGCTTACAGTAAGTGATGCAACAACGCTGGCCGCAGACGGCCTGAACAAAAGTGCAGGTACGCTCAATTTAGGCCCAACCGGAAATTCTATATTGACAATCAATTCAAACTGGTCTCACACCGGTGGTACCATAGTCGCCGCAGCCGGTGATACGATCAATGGAGCTATTACTAACGCAACACGCGGTTTCTACCGCCCAACATTTGCAGTTGGCGATCTGATTCCCAATAACCCGGCTGCATTTGGCTATTATTTTGACCCAACCGGTACTGCCGATGCAGTACGCATTCAGATCACTGAGCCAAATAGAAACTTAGATGCGGGGCTTGCTGAGTCATTCAATGTTACCTTAGAGACCAATGCGGGAACCACAGATACCCTGGTTGTGACTATGAATGAAACGAGTATGAATTCGGGAATATTCCAGAGTGCTGCCATTGTCGGGCGTATCATTGGGGTTGCTCCCGGGGCTATTCCTGCTGAAATCGAAGCTGTTATTGGCGATGTTCTACGCTTTACAGATACTGACCCCTTTAACCCTGCAGACACTCTACTGGTTGAAACGCAAGTTACTGACGCAACTGCTGCTGCAATTGCCACCCGCACCACGCGTGATACCGATGGTGACGGCCGGGTAGATCGTTTAGAGTTTACATTTGCTACCCCGGTAAACCGGGGCTGTGGTGATGTTGTAGTCTCTATCACAGATTACCCCGGGCCAATGAATTTTGGCGACTGCACTGGAACCGGAACAACCTTTCATATTAATCTTGATCAGACAGTTTTTAACTGCTCGGGGCCAACCGCTGATCTGTGTACTAACAATACTGGCTGGGTTCCGAATATCCAGTTTACAGCCGGGGCAATGCTGATTGCAGACGGAGCTCCTCTTCCTGCAACCGATGGCGCAGCTCCCGTGGCGATTGCCACGAAACCGAAGGTAGGCCAATCGGTAGCAGAAATTATTTTTTCAGAACCAGTGCAAAGAATTGGTGGGGGCTCAGTAACCTTGTCAGATGTCGGGTATACAAATATCTCAGGAAACGGGGTTAGCCTCATCTCTGGCTTAAGCCAGAATTCAAGCAGAATCAGCCTTTCTTTGAATACTTTATTTTCGGCAACCGACAATGAGCAAGACCGGGTCTCAGGAGCTGCCGGTGTACTTGAAGATGCAGCGGGCAATGCCCTGCCGGCGTATGACTTACCAATGCGGGATCCTGATTTTCAGCTTACCATTGCAGGAGACTCAGGACGCATCAGTGACAACTATATTGACTTTAGAAAACGAACTACTGCCACTGTTGCTGTAAACATCAGCCAGGGCGGAGAAGTGAAAATAGATCTGCTGGATATGCGCGGCAGAAGACTGCAGACAATACACCAGAACAGTTACAGCTCAGGCACTCATTTAATTGAATGGAATGTAGCCAGCACCAATGTAGGTGCTGGCTTGTATTTTCTTTATATTCAGGGACCGGGGTGGTCAAAACCTAAAATTGAAAAACTGATGATTGTTCGATAGAATAATCAATTGCCTCTCATTTTTGCACCAACTCTAAGCACGATAAACACACCAATCAAGGTCGTAACCAGAATTGTAATGATTGTCAATGTCAGTTCCATAATTGCTCCTTATATTTTTTTTCTACGAGCAGAAAAATTCTGACTCAACAAACGTCAATCTTTATCATTAGCCTCCTGCAAAACATACGAAGTAATACTTACGCAAAATTACTGATTTTATCTTTTACACGTTAACAGCTCTTGAAGTTAGCAAGCCAAATGTTGATTAAAAAATTGTTTTCATTGTGTATCTATAAAATCTTATGGTTGCATAATGGGCCTGCTTGATAAATTCAGAAAAAAAACCAGCGTTGATTCAGAGATCATCGCAGACACGAAACCCGACTCTCAGTCGAAAGCTACTGTTTTACCTGAAAAAGTAAAAACAACAAAGTCGAAAAAGAAATCTACTCCTAAAATAAAACCGGCAAAAAAGGCAAAAGAGAATACAAGCTCACTGAAAGACCGTTTTGAAGCCAATGTTAAGAAAGCGAAAGGCAAAAATGCACATTGGTCTTGGGAAGGTTCCTGCACTGAAGATGGTTATGGTCAATTCTGGGTTGGTGACAACAAAGTAGTCAAGACCCATCGGTTCTCATTTGAGCTTTATCGCACAAAAATTCCCAAAGGAAAACGCTTGCGCAACGAATGTGGTGAGAAGAAGTGTGTTAACCCGTTTCACTGGGAAATCATAGAAAGAGTCGTTTACGTTCCGAAGAATAAGAAGAAAAAGAGTTCTGCTAAAAAATCAACTGCCAAACGGTAGTTTTAGTGTACTTGACGGCTTGTTTCAATTTTGCATCTTGCCGATAAACGGAAAAAAACATGTTTGAAATATTTTTAGGCTTTATTGCCCTCGTCTATCTTATAGACATCATTGCACTTTTTTACTTTGGCGTACACTGCTATGTTATGGTAAAACTTTATCTCGAAAACAGAAAAGAGTGCCAATCTGACCCCGAAACTCTGCAAATGCTGACCGGGAAAATGAAAAAATGGCCAAAAGTAACGGTACAGTTACCAATGTACAATGAAATGTATGTTGCCGAGCGCCTTATTGACGCAGTCGCCAAAATTGATTACCCAAAAGATTTACTCGAAATACAGGTACTCGATGACTCGACTGACGAGACCCAACTGATTGCCGAGAAGAAAACCAAAGAGTATCAGAAAAAAGGTTTCAACATTCAATATATCCACAGAACAAACCGTGATGGTCATAAAGCCGGGGCACTGAAGGCGGCGATGAAAAAAGCAACTGGTAACTACATTGCCATTTTTGATGCAGATTTTATTCCCAGTATTGATTTCTTAAGAAAAACCATCCCTTATTTCTATGAATCGAAAGATATAGGAATGGTACAGACCCGCTGGGGGCATATCAATGCGGATTATTCTATTTTGACCAAAGCCCAGTCAATCGGTATTGACGGCCATTTCAGCATTGAACAGGTTGCTCGTGCAGGTGGCAACCTCTGGCTGAACTTTAATGGGACAGCCGGCGTATGGCGCAAGAGCTGTATTCTTGATGCAGGAAACTGGGAATCAGACACACTCACAGAAGATTTTGATCTATCGTACAGAGCCGAACTCAAAGGCTGGAAATTTAAATATCTGGCAGACGTGGTGAATCCGGCTGAATTACCGGCCACTGTCGCAGCCTACAAAAGCCAGCAGTTTCGCTGGTGCAAAGGTTCAATACAGACCGCTGTGAAGCTTATTCCAAGAATCCTGAAAGCAGACGTTTCCTGGAAAATCAAACTGGAAGCGATTACCCATCTCACCAATTATTCAGTGCATCCGTTAATGATTATCAATATTCTGGCAACCCTTCCCCTATTATATTTTCAGGAAGAGTTTACCCAGCTTTCCTTGCCTGCAATATTTGCTTTTGCAGTGTTCCTCTCTATTGGTACATTTGGTCCCATGACAATGTACATGGTTTCCCAAAAATCCTTGTACAAAGACTGGGTTCGAAGAGCGATCTGGCTGCCGATCTTGACTATGATTGGTACCGGGATTGCGGTAAACAATACCAAAGCCTGGCTTGAAGCAGTGATGGGCAAGAAATCAGCCTTTGTGAGAACCCCCAAACTGAAACTCGAAACCCGTGGCGATAAAATGGAAGAGCGATCTGCTTATGGGCAGGTAAAACTCGATACTCTGGTTTTTTGGGAATTGGCGCTGGTTGCGTATATTCTGGTAACTATCTCAATGGCAATTTCGACAGGCAAGACGTTTGTTGTTCCTTATATGCTGCTGTATGCGGGTGGCTTTCTTTACGTCGCAACAGCGTCCATCTGGTCGACCATGAAACAATATATTGCTATACGTCGTGCAGCCGTTACGAAAACAGACTTTTAAGTTGCGAAGGAGAAATTATGATACACCCACAAATCGATAAACTGCATCTCGAACTTGTAAACAGACCGCTCAATTTCAGAGTGGGAGATACTGTAAAAGTACATTATAAAATCGTTGAAGGAAACAAAGAAAGAATTCAGGTCTATGAAGGTCTGGTGATCGCCATCAACAACAGAGTTGCCGGAAAATCTTTTACGGTTCGACGAATCAGCTATGATGTCGGGGTAGAACGGGTTTTTCCTGTTTATGCTCCTACGATCGATAAAATCGAAGTTGTACGCTCGAGCAAAATTAGACGCGGGAAACTGTATTACCTGCGTAGCAAAATCGGTAAAGATGGTCGCTTAAAAGAAATTAAAAAAGTACCACCGGTTGATAAAATATTTGAAAAAGCCTCTGCACTGCCCAAAAAAGAAACAGCACCGGCAGCTGTAGAAACAGAAGCATCAGCCGAGTAATTCGTTTGAAGTCTGCACAGCAACTGCTGTGCAGTACTGCGGCCAATGCAATTTTCTGTTCCCGAAAAGTTACAGATTGAACTCTCAATCACCCACTCTCTGAAACAGCAAAACAGTTGGGCTTTAAGTGTCGACGAAGTCGGCCGAGGCTCTTTATTTGGTCCTGTTGTCGTTGCAGGTATGGTCTGGAATGTCGATACCTTGCGCGATCTACAGCAAAAACCTTACTTCTCAAAAATCGGGGACTCTAAGAAAATTTCAGCAGTAAACCGTGCTCTGTTGAATAAGCAACTTAGCCGGGACTTTCATTTCGAAACGGTGAGTATCTCTGTTGGTTTTATTGAAAAATATAATATTTCCCGAGCTGTCTTTTACGGAATCTACAGAATCATTCAAAACCTGAAACGAAATAATATTCAGGTAAAACACTTACTGCTCGACGGAAAAGATACCTTCAAGACCAGATTCTGGCGTCCCCATTTTCGAGACAACCTGCAGTCTATACAACTTGAGATTCCCGCCCGTGCTGTGGTCAAGGGTGACAGCCTGTGCGCCACAATCGGGGCCGCATCGATTGTAGCCAAAGAGTATCGAGACAAGATGATACACAAGGCGGATTCCCGGTATCCTGGTTATTTTCTGGCAACCAATTCTGGCTATGGAACACTACAGCACCGAGAAGCTCTGCAAAAACTCGGAGCTACCCGCCTGCATCGAAAGAGTTTTTTAAGCAAAATTCTCAGAAGTGATTTACGCGAGATTGACTCACAAGAAAATCAACAATGAGTGTCTTGCATGAAATTATTGAGCAGAGAAAAAAAGATGTTGCTGCTCTGAAAAAAGAATTGAGCGGAAATCCTGAAAAAAATTTAACAGATTTTGCTGCGGCACTTCGCCGTGAACCTGAAGCAAAACTGAACCTGATTGCCGAAATCAAAAGAAAAAGTCCTTCACAGGGTGACCTGAAACCGGTTCTCAAAGTTGAAGAAGCAGTAAATTTTTACGAACCCTATGCATCTGCGCTTTCTGTTTTGACCGAACCTCACTACTTCAATGGTTCAATTGAAGACCTTTCGACCGCTTCCCGGCTTACCGACAAACCACTCTTGCGAAAAGATTTTATCATTGATGCTCTGCAAATAAGGGAAGCCAGGTTCCATGGTGCAAGTGCCTATCTGCTTATTGTTGCAGCATTGAGCAAGAGCCAGCTTGCAGAACTCTTGCACGCAGGTCAGGAATGGAATATGCAGGCCCTGGTAGAGGTTCACAATGAACGTGAACTGGAAACAGCCATGCAGGTAAATGCAGCAATTATTGGCGTAAATAACCGGGACCTCGGTACCTTAAGTATCGACATTTCAACAGTGCAACGGGTTTTCAGTCAACTCAGCCAGGAAGAAAAAAACAGACTGATCATGGTGGCCGAATCGGGCTACAAAACCAAAGAAGATCTGGCGACTCTACCAGACTACATTGATGCAGTCTTAATGGGTACTGCTTTTATGGAAGTTGCCTCACCAGTGAATAAATTGCAGGAATTATTCGGCACTTGAAATATTTTCTCTTTATCTCTGTTCCTGTAGCTTATTTTTTGAGTTTGACATCCCTTTCTGATCTGGTTTTTTACACCAGCTCAAACGGAATCTCATCTTTTTCTGAAGAATGGTTTCGATATTTTCGAAATCCTGTTTTCCTGAATCTGGAACCAGGGACTCTGCACCCGATTTTTCTTCTTTCTTCTTTCGTCGCGAAGATTCTGACACTGGAACTTTACGTGGCAGTTCATGTTGCCTTCTTCACAGCAATCTTCATCAATTATGTTCGATTTCCCTTTAAAAACCTGGCTTCGTATCTGACGGTTCTTCTTGTCGGTATGATAGCAGGAGTACATTGGTTATTTGTTCCGGCTTTGCATTTGATTTTGCATGCTGGAAACAGGAACCTCGGGTTGTTCAAACACCTGCTACTGGCCTGCGGTAGCAGTTTTGCATTTTTACCATCTGCCTTTCTAGGTTTAATATTTAACCGAAAAATCTGGCTCCAAAAAGAAAACAAAAAATGGTATAAACACCCCATTTTTGTACAAATACTACTGCAGGCGTTTTTTGCTTTCTTTTTCATGATTCTATTTTTTGCTGCAAAACCCGAACTGATTCCTGACGTTTCTGTTCTGACGGTTTATTGGCAACGACCAACAGCTTTTTTTTCTCAATGGTGGTCTTTCACCGGCCCGGGACTACAGACTTGTACTTTAGCCATACTTTTATTTTGCACTGTATTGCTCTCGAGTGCGAAACACAGAAAAAGACTGCAATGGATTTTATTACCTTCGCAGGGAATGCTTATTCTTGGGGTTTTGTTTTCTGCCTTACAGAGTATATTGCCGGTACTGTTTTTACTGCCGACTCTGCGAGTCACTTCCCGAAAAATATTAACTCAAATTATTTCAATACTCACCGTCTCGATCTTAATAATCTTCACGGCAATCTCCATGTTTCAGCCTGTAGAAAAGTTGGCTGACCAGCATGTTGTTCTGCCCTCTCTGGATCATAAAGGGCATGATCTGCTTGAGAAAATACCCTGGGCAGCCAATCTTAGTACCATAACCCGAATAGATCTGCCGGCGGTTCCAGAGTTGTACCCGGTTTTGCAATCGGTAATTGAGGAGTCTACCGGTCACTCACGCAATTCTCTTGTGAATTACCTGGATGCAGACAGATCTCTCTTTGAAAAAAATCTCATTAAAATACTGAATATACGGGAAAGTGTACTCTTCATTTTACCAGAGTCTGCAACCCCAGATTACAAAATGCCTTACTCTTATTTTGAGCAGGTCTATCTGATGCGTAAAATGCTTGGCCGAGAATCAAAACTGATCAGGCTATGATTTTTTTTCGGCCGCTGAACTCAACCCGACTCAATTTTGTATTACGCTCAATATCAAGATGGTCTAAAAGCTTAGACATCACCAGAACCCCACGCATGAGAGAAACATCTTCTGAGAATTTCCCTCGGTTAATATCATCATCGAGATTAATTTCTGGAATACTGTTGATTAAACGAATTGAAAAATTATCTTCTTCAAGAATCTGCTCGCAAAAAATAGGACCCCGATCTGAATATTTTACTGCATTTTCAGCGGCTTCAGTAACCGAGATAATGATTTCATCAAGTTTAGATTCTTCAATTTTATGATAAAGACAAAAACTTTGAACTCTTGAACGAATCAATTGCAATGGCTGCAATTCGAGATCTCTGCCTGCGAAAAAATAATCTGATTTTTTACCTGCAAAAGCCAATTGTTCAGCATTTTTAAGAACATATTCAGAGTAAGGCTCAATTTGTCTGACAATATCTGCCTCAATAAGTCCTTCAATCGTTCTTTTGAGAGCGTCTTCATCTAAAGTGGCGGCAGAATTCAGTTGATTCTGGTCTAAATCGAGAATATCGACAGTATAGTAATTTGCATAATCAGAGAAACAGACTGGCAGTGGAAACTGCTGCATTTTTGCGTACATCTGCAGCCAATTCTGGAATGCGGTAACATCGCCCCGAACTCCCCGCTCAAAAATCTTGACAAGAATACTTTGCACCGCATCGGGCATCTTATACACTAGCGTTCGGCTTTTCGGGGTCAATAACAATTTACAGAGGAGAAGACGCGGTAGCAAAGCGTTTGCGCGGGATTCGTCCTGCGAGATAGGCCATCCGCCCTGCAACAACCCCGTGCTTCATGGCACTTGCCATTTGGGGTGCGTTGTCTGCTGCAGCAACCGCTGTATTGAGCAGCACAGCATCTGCGCCGAGTTCCATGGCAATGGCTGCATCTGACGGAGAGCCAATACCGGCATCAATGATCATTCGAGTTTCTTTACCGAGCAGTTCACGAATCATGAGAATATTCTCAGGGTTGGCAATACCACGTCCGCTGCCGATGGGAGAACCCGCCGGCATTATTGCATCTGCCCCGCTCTCTTTGAGCTTCAAAGCCATTACAGGATCATCAGAAGTATACACCATCAGAAACAGACGGTTTCCTAATTCTGATCGAATCATTTTTACGGCATTCAATGTCTCAACCGGGTCGGGCAATAATGTTTTTTGTTCACCCATCACTTCAATCTTGAGAAATTTCATTTCGAGCTCTAAGGCAAGAGAAGCCAGGCGCAGGGCTTCTTTTCCCGTATATGCCCCTGAAGTATTGGCAAGCAGGGTAATCTTTCGGGTATCAATAAAATCAACTAGTCCGGGTTGCCCGTCTGCCTCGACAGGTATACGCCTCAATGCGACTGTGACCATCTCTGTTTCTGCATTTTCATGACAGATTCTCATCTCTTGCAGACTTCTGTACCGACCTGTACCAAGAATCAGCCTTGATTGCAGCTTTAGATCGCCGAGAAACCATTCATCCATTGCTCAGTTTACCTGAGGATTCTGAGCGTAAACCATATATGCAGATCAAGAAACTGGATTTTAAAAGAAAAGCCGGCAGGAAAGCCGAGGTTCTTAATGAAAAACTGTTATTAAGGAAGAATAATTTTCTTGTCAGGGTGTCTAGACGAGCTTGTTCGGTAAGGAAGGCCAACCGTTTTTTTATTACAAGAGGGTATTATGATTTTTGACTGGTTTCATTCTCTATTTTCAAATGATATGGGTATCGATCTGGGTACCGCCAATACTCTTGTCTATGTCAAAGGGCAAGGCATTGTTTTATCTGAACCCTCGGTTGTAGCAGTACATGCGGGCACTGGTAAAGTGCTGGCTGTAGGACAAGAAGCAAAACGTATGCTTGGCAGAACGCCCGGTGAGATTGTCGCAATTCGACCGATGAAAGACGGGGTAATTGCTGATTTCGAAACCGTAGAAAAAATGATACGTTATTTTATTAACAAAGTACATAACCGTGCGACTCTGGTTAAACCGCGCATTGTCATCGGGGTTCCATCTGGAATTACCGAAGTAGAAAAACGCGCGGTACGGGAATCTGCAGAACAGGCCGGTGCTCGTGAGATTTATCTAATTGAAGAGGCCATGGCTGCAGCAATCGGGGCAGATATCCCGGTGAATGAACCAGCGGGCAATATGGTCATTGATATCGGCGGAGGGACTACTGAGATTGCAGTTATATCCCTGTCTGGTATGGTTATCTCTGAATCAATTCGGGTTGGCGGGGACGAGTTTGATGAAGCAATTATCAAACATCTGCGCCAGCAATACAATCTCGTAATCGGCGAGAGAACTGCAGAAGAAGTGAAACTTGCGATTGGCAATGCTTTTGCAGAAAAAAAGCTGGAAACATTCGAACTGAAAGGCCGGGATGCAATGTCTGGCCTGCCCCGTACTCTTACCATCGACAGCGCAGAAATCAGAAAGGCCTTAAAAGAACCAATTGATGCGATTCTTGAAGGAACCATGGGTGTACTTGAAAAAACCCCACCTGAACTCGCAGCCGACATTGTCGAACGGGGCATTGTCATGACTGGCGGTGGTTCATTGCTGAAAGGTCTCGATAAATTCTTGTCTAAAGAAACCGGGGTACCGGTAATTCGAGCAGAAAACCCGCTCAACTGTGTTGCACTCGGTGCAGGAAAATACCTTGAAGAACTGAAATTCATCAAGGGCGGTAAGTAAACAGGATACAGAATCCGCGATGCTTGCGGACATACTATCAAGATATAAAACAGGTACCTCTTTAGTATTCACCGTACTTTTTTCGCTGTCATGCCTTATCTGGCAGTCGAGCATACTTTCCCGCTCTGTCAGCCAGGCCGCCGAGGTACTGGACTTTTTTACCAGAACCTTTCATGCACTGGGTTCGGGAGTCTCCCGTTTATTTGACAGTTATGCCAGCTATGAATCCCTAAAAACAGAAAGAGATCTACTGCGGGATAAGCTGAAAGAAAACCAGGACGCAGCCTTGCAACTGGTTCGACTGAAAGATGAAAACAACCGGTTGCGCAATCTGCTGCAATTTTCGGCCTCCCCTGATTTTCCGATTTTGCAGGCAGAGGTAATCTCACAGGATCCCGACAACTGGTTTCGAACAATCATTATCAATAAAGGCAGCAATGATGGTATTGAACCGTATATGCCGGTCATAGCTGTTCAGAGCAGTCAAACTCAGGACGGTAAAGAAAAACTGCTGCAGGGAGTGGTTGGTAAAGTGATTCAAGTCAATCGAAACTCCAGCCGTGTACTGCCGATCTTAGACCAGTACAGCCGTCTTGGCATTCAGGTTAAAAAGAGCGGTCACTGGGCACTGCTTGTTGGTCAAAACCCCCATCATGATATACCATTGTTAGAGTATTTATCCCTCGGAATCTTTCTGAATCCCGGAGATGAACTGGTCACGTCGGGCGGGGATGGCATTTTTCCCAAAGGAATACCAGTCGGTATTGTGGGAGAAAAAATTGAACGTCTGGGCGGTTTTCAGCGTGCAGAAGTAATTCCTGAAATTGACTTTAAGCGATTAGATTATGTTATGGTTTTGCTGAAAAAGCGATACACGACAGAACTGCAATTCCCTCCCCTGACTCCTGAAAACATACCCTTACCTGAATTGAAGCCACAGGTAAATATTCAGCCTGAAATAGAGAAAACGGAAACCCCTCAATGATACTGGAAAGAATAATCATCTTGATTTCGATTGTGGTTTCGTATTTTTTGCAGACCAGTGTAGATTTTTTCAGATTAGGTGAAATCAAGCCCGACTTTATTCTTATACTAACAATATACTTTGCCTTACAGCGCGGCTCTTTTGCCGGTTTATGGGTAGGCTTTCTTGGCGGTCTGCTACAGGACATTAACCTGGGCGGAATTGCAGCAATTCAATCAGATGCAACATCTTATTACATTGGTACTCATGCTCTGCCGAAAACCCTGATCGGTTATTTTGTGGGCAAGGCTTCACGGGAAATTCACCGTGATGGCATTATTGTAATCTTCTTTGTGCACCTGGTAGCCGGTATTCTAAAAGGATTGGTTACCTTTTTTGAGGTAGCCATGTTCCATTCAAGCGTCAATGCAGAGGCGATTGCAACGATTGTAATACCCGAAGCTGTTTATACGGCAATATTATCTATATTCTGGTTTCGTATTTTATCCTGGGCAATACCGCAGCCGGAATTACCTTCAGGTATGCGTAAACTATGAGCCAGACCGCACAAAAATTTCAACTATGGCAAAGGTTTCGACGCCGCACGATCATTATGACCGTCTTTATCGGGATTGGCTTTGCATCTCTGCTTTTGCGGCTGGTACAACTGCAGGCAATTGAAGGTGAAGTTTATCTTGAAAAATCTCAACGTGTGATTCGTAAAGTTGCCCCGCTCATTGCCCCGCGGGGAGAACTTTTTGACCGCAATTACGAAAGCCGGGAAAATGCCGTATACCTCACTTCAAATTCCAGTACCCTGAATCTTATTGCGATTCCCTCGCATTTCAGCCGGGGCGAACTGATAACCTCTACCCGCCTGCTCGAACGCGCCCTTGCCTTGCCTGCCAACAGTCTTGTCTCGAGAGTGACAGAAGCAAAAATACGTTCCAATGAGGAAATCATATTAATTGAGAATCTGAATCCACAGCAACACAGCATATTGGCCGATTACTACCTGAATTTCTCCCGATTCATTGTAAGACAAAGTACACAGCGTAATTATCCGTTTGGCCCGGCTGCTGCTCATGTCACAGGATATATCGGCCCCCCTTCCCGTTCTGATATCGATAACGGCATTCGCAGCTACCAGCTGGTTGGCAAAAACGGTCTAGAGGCTTTTTATGACTCTATTTTACGGGGGGAAGACGGGGAAATAGTACAAATCAGAACTGCTGTTGGTGAGGTAGAAGAACAAAAAGTTTTTCGTAATTTTATTCCCGGCAATAATCTGGTACTTACCATTGACGGTGACATGCAAAATGTGGCCTATAAAGCTCTGGGAGACAAGACCGGTGCTATCGTTGCCTTGATGCCTGCAACCGGTGAAATCATTGCCTTGGTCAGTAAACCGGAGTTTGACCCGAATATACTGACCGGTCTTGATCGCGAATTGCGCAGCCAGCATATTGTTGAAATTCAGCAAAATAAAGCAGAATTGAACCGGGCTATCTCGACCAAGTATCCTCCTGCATCTACTTTTAAGACCCTTGTTGCTCTTGCAGCCCTCGAAGAAAGGCGTTTTGATCCCGGAAATAGTTTCAAATGTCCCGGTAAATTTGTCTTAAAAAGCAGCTATCGTGGACTGCCCGACACTGTATTCAATGACTGGGCAGTACATGGTACCAATGACCTGATTTCAGCAATTGCGAAAAGCTGTTCTGTCTATTTTTATGAATTGGGCTATAAAATCGGAGCCGAGCCTATCATAAAATATTCCCGTTATTTTCATCTCGATGATAAGTCTGAAATTGATTTGCCCGCTGAGATCAACGGGTTTGTACCGTCTCCCGCATGGAAAGAAAAAGCACATGATTTACGCTGGTTCGACGGAGATACTGTAAATTTGAGCATAGGTCAGGGATTTATTGAAACAACCTTGATTGGGATGGTTAATATGTATGCTGGAATTGCCAATGACGGGGTTGTTTATCGCCCCCATCTGGTTCGTCAGATACGTTATGCAGACAATGATGAAATAAAAGAATCCATCCGCCCGGAACCTCTATTTGAATTGCCAATTGCCAGAACAACATTAGAAACTGTAAAGACCGGTTTACGCGAAGTCGTTGTGAGAGGTACAGCGCGAGGAGTATTGGGTTATCCCGGTATGATGCCGATCGCCGGAAAAACCGGTACAGTACAAACCCGGTCTAACGATCGGTTTGCCAATTCTACCCAGCACGCATGGTTTATTGGCTATGGTCCTTTTGATGGGCCACGCGACCAGATGCTGCTGATCGGGGTGTTTGTCGAGCGGGGTATCGGTGGTTCGGTAGGTGCGGCACCAGTTGCCCGGGATATGTTTATCAAATGGGCACAAAAGCTTGCCCAGCAGAAAAGAGGTTCCACGTGAGAATTTTTCTCAAGCTCGACTGGATATTGATATCATTGACTCTTGCTGCAACCTGGATCGGGATCATTACCCTGTTTGGCGGTGGCCAGGCCGGCGAAGGGCTTGCGATTAAAAAAATGATCTGGTTGCTACTGTGTATCGCAGTTATGTTTGCAATCGCATTTGTCAATTATCAGACTCTGGGCTCTTACTCAGTTATCATTTATGGGGTCTGTCTGGCCCTGCTGATCTTGACCCTGGTTCCATTCATTGGTACAAAAGTGAAAGGAGCACGTTCATGGTTACGTTTATTCGGTTTCGGGTTTCAACCTGCCGAATTCATGAAACTTGCTCTTGTGCTTGCTCTTGCAAAATATCTGGTTTTGCGGGAGAATGAAATCGGAAAATTAAAAGAGCTGGTCATTCCCATCGTCATAACACTTTTTCCGGTTCTTTTTATTATCTTGCAACCCGACCTGGGCTATGCTATGCTCTTCATGTTTATTCTTTTTCTTATGCTGCTGATTGGCGGGGCGAACGTTTCTATTATTCTCGGGTTTTCGATAGTCGGTTTTTTTGCTCTGCTGACCCCAATGTTTCTCGAATACCAGAAGTACATTCTAGTAGACGATGTTTTCAAGCTTTTATCAGAAACCAACTTTCGTCTGGCAGATGCTGTCCGTATTCTTAAATTTGATGTCTGGACATATATGGCAGAACCTGGTCTGTCAAAAACTCTACAGGGGGCAGATAATCTAACCCGGTGGGCGGCAGAGACACTGACCAAGCCGGAAAATCTCGAAGTCTTCAAAAAAACGGTTGAAGTCGCAGAATCAAACAACCGGAATTTTCTTCGGGATTATCTGCGCTCAGATATAGCAATTCTTATTACGATCGGAGTAACTGCTACCCTGTATGGACTTTCGAGTCTGGGGTATTTTGCAACCCGTACCCCATGGATGAAAAAAGCCGCCACAATAACTTTAATTATTACTTTATCTTTTCTCTCAGGATTTCTGGTACGCAAAACAGTTGGCTTCAAACCCCATCAGGTTATTCGAATTGTTTCTTTTGCAAACCCTGATAAATTCCCTAAAGGGGCCGGTTATCAGCTTCGACACTCCCTGATAACATTAGGTTCGGGGCAAATTACCGGTAAGGGTCTTTTCAGCGGCGATATGACCAAAGGAGAAATACCTTACCTGCCAGAATGGTATAATGACTTTATTTTTTCTGTAATCGGGGAACAGTTCGGACTGATTGGAACCTCCCTCACATTGATCATACTCTTTGGTATTGTATTCCGGGGAATAGCAATCTCATTGCAATCCAAAGATGATTTCGGAGGGCTACTGGCTGCAGGTATTACCTCAGTATTCTTACTGCATATTCTCATCAATGTGGGTATCACGTTAGGTCTGTTTCCCGTAACGGGCATTCCGTTGATTTTCATAAGTTCAGGCGGGAGCAATCTGTTGAGTAATTTTATTGCAATAGGGATTCTCTTGAACATCAATATGCGTAGATTTATCAATGCGTAACCCTGTGGAAACCGTTCATCTACAGACTTTTTGAGAGGTCCCTCAGGTATTTTTTTATTTTCCAGTAGCCGTTTGCAAAGTCTGTCAGAGCGAAACTTCATTGACCGTAAGCAAGTTTGTATTGCCAGGCTGCATAATAATAAGTTTCAGATTGAATAATTTCTGAAGAGGAATTTCGATCCCAGTTCATAAGATCGTTTCGCACGATGGCCCCGGTAATCAAAAAACTGCTGCTGATCGCAAATACCGAAACCAGTGGTGGCATCGATAAATTTGAATCGCCGGTTGCGGCAAGATATACCAGAGCTGTCGCACCGTAAGTAATTGCTGTAACAAAGGGCAAACTCAGAAAAAAAACTATCTCTCCCCTGCGAATGGGTGTTTCGGTATAATTCTTCTCATAGGCATCGAGATGTTTGAAACTGTCTTCTTCATTGTTCCGATTCTGGGAAAAAGCAGATTTAGCCAGAAGCAAGCAGAGTAAAACAGCAAGTACTTTATTCATTATTATTCTCCTGTTCAAAGAGATGATTTTCGAGTCCCGAAGAATTTTTCATTTCTGCATTGATGTGCTTGAATCCCTCGCGACTGAGAACCCGCCCGCGCGGTGTGCGTAAAATAAATCCTAATCGTACGAGATAAGGTTCGAGATAATCTTCCAGAGTAACTAAATCTTCTGCCAGAATTGCAGCTACTGCTTTTAAACCCACCGGCCCGCCTGAGTAATGCCGGGCAATCGCATCTAAAAACTGTAGATCGAGATTTGTCAGTCCCAGACTGTCAATACCCATTAATTCAAAAGAACGTATCGCTTCTGCTTCATCAATGGTCACCATTTTTAATTTTTTTTCATGAGCATAGACTGTTGCGAAATCCCAAATACGACGCAAAAGTCGCAGAGCAACGCGCGGGGTTCTTCTAGCCCTGGCAGCTATAGCCTGCAGCCCGGAACTATCAATATCAATCTGCCAAAGTCGGGCTGCACGTTGCAGTACCTGCACCAGTTCGGTTTCTTCATAAAAATCGAGACGCAATTTAATTCCGAACCTGTCTGTTAACGGGGAAGACAAAGCTCCAGGTCGAGTTGTGGCGCCGACCAAGGTGAAAGGGGGTAATTTCAACTGTACACTGGCAGCAGACATCCCTTCACCAACAGAGATATCAATTACTTTGTCTTCCATAGCGGTATAAAGAATTTCTTCAACCGGCGCTGGCAGTCTGTGAATTTCATCAATAAACAGGACATCCATTTCTTGCATGGCGGCCAGCATTCTGGCAAGATCTCCGGGGCGTCGCAAGTTCGGAGCCGCAATCTGGTGAAAGCCGGCGCCCTGCGCTCCCGAGAGTATTCTGGCTAAAGTTGTTTTGCCGAGACCCGGTGGTCCTGAAAAAAGAATATGGTCAAGCGCTTCTTTTCTTAATCTGGCAGCGGTTAAAAAAACACCAAGATTCTCCCTGATCGTTTTTTGCCCAATAAACTCATTCAATGCCTTGGGGCGAATTCCCGCATCTTCATCTGAATTCTTATTCTGAATATCATAGATCTCTTTGCCTGTCATCGTTGACATTATTTTTCCAGAATCACAGTCGCAGATGAAAATAAATTTTCATGAGCAATACTGAAATGAATATTCTGTGCTCCCGTTTTTTCGAGAATGCTCAATAATTCCCCTTTTACAATGATATTTTTTTTACCTTCGCCCCCGACAATCCCCACATCTCGATAGCTCAGGGTCAGATCCCGGTTTTTACCCAATGCTTTGATAAAAGCCTCTTTCAGCGCAAACCGGGCAGTTAAGTGAGGCACCGGGTTTTTACGAACCAGACAATACTGTATTTCTTCTGGAAAGAATACTCGCTTTAAAAATCGTTCTCCATAGCGCGCATATAATTGCGCTATTCTTTGATTTTCACAAATGTCTGTCCCTAAACCAACGATCATTGCAACAATCCTTTCATTTCTTTTACTGCCTGAAAAAGACCTACCTTCAGACTGTGGGAAATGATTGCGTGGCCTATATTCACCTCAACCAGATTTTCAATCTGGCAGATGGCTTCAATGTTCTGATAGTTGAGCCCATGTCCCGCGTGAAACTCAAGATTATTTGACAGACAGAATTCGGCAGCACTATGAATTAAAGTCAATTCTCTGCGAAAGGCCCTTTCTTCAAAAAAACTTCTTGCATAATGGCCGGTATGAATTTCGACTCCGTCAACCCCACAATCGGCACACACCTGCAGTTGATCATCATCATGGTTAATAAATGGAAATACTGTGATTCCAGCATTCTGCAAAATGGAGGTATATTCTCTCAATTTTTTGATATTGGTCTTAGCGTTGAGACCACCTTCTGTCGTAATTTCATTGCGGCGTTCCGGTACGATACAGACACTCTTGGGTGCTATTGCAAGCGCATTGTCGAGCATTTCCCGGGTCAGCGCCATTTCAAGATTGATCGGGATCTTCATATGTTTTTTCAGTTCTGGTAAGTCTGCATCTTGAATATGTCGACGATCTTCCCTCAGGTGTACAGTAATTGAATGGGCGCCGGCTTCCTGTACTATGAAAGCCATCTCTAATAAAGAGGGATCTGCTTCTGCTCTGGCATTGCGTAAAGTTGCAATGTGATCAATATTGACCCCTAAGCGTATTCTGTCTGGTTTCATGGCTCAATTGGCTCCTCTGGAGGATCTTCATTCGGTGACAATGCAGGTGAATTTTTCTTTTGATATTCTGGACGAATGGTAAACCGGGCTGCTACTTTCTCTGGAATAATTGACAGAACTGCGATTTCTTTTTTATAGCGAATTAAATTCGCATCAATTTGCAGAGAAGGCTCATTGTCATATGGTAGAATTCTCATGGTTCTCGGGTTAAATTTTGTGGAAGATAGGTCAACCGTAGCGCGTACATCCGCAATCTGCAATTTTTTCAAAGCTTCTCTGTCTCCCTGTAATTGAATCTTAACAGTTTTTTCTGAGAATACTGCCAACAGTGCGGGATCCAGGCCCTGGGCTTTGATGGGTATTTCCAGCAAGCGCTCGGTTGTGTTTCCGAGAGATAAAACAGGAATCGAAATTTCTGCTTCTTTACCTTTACTGATGCGCAGTGATGCGGGTGCATTCACGGTTACTTTTCGAAGATAATTTTTTCTAAGCTTAGAGGCATCAAGTGAGAGCAACACAAGTTCTTTATATTTTCTGAGCTCTGAAGCTGGTCCCTCTACCGTTACACTGGCAGGATTGATAGATACTCTTCCGATTCGATAACCATCTTCTGCTTCACCTGTCAGATTCACTCTCAATGGCAGATTCTTTTCTTCAATTGCCTCGAACTGAACGTTGATTCTGCGGGTAAATTCAGCGATTCTAATATTTTCGGGCAGCTGTCTTTCATCAAATTCAATCTTGAACTCTTCAGTACCATTTTGGGCCTCCTGTAAATCAACGACCGCCCGCAAAGAGGAAGTCGAAAATTTCAGATTCTCTTCTCTGCCGAGCAATTTAAGTTTCAGGAAACGTGGAGGCTCACTTTTATAGGTCAGGTCTGCCGGCTTATTTTTGTAAACAACCGGTATATTGATCGACGATTCACTGATTTTCGTACTTGTCTGCCATGACCACAGACTAAAAGCCAGCAATAGACTGGCAAATTTTGCCTGCCAGTTGCGCGTGAATAACCCGGCTATTTTACCTCTCATTTTTTGCCGCCCTTATAAACCTGAAACAGGTTTTCCCACTCATCTTCAAGACGGTTTGCATTGAAAGCATACAATAGATTCTTGAGCGCCTGGCCATCGAGTTTTTCGCGAAGTTCACCCATAAAGGCTACAGAAATCCATCCCTTTTCTTCAGACACAATAATTGAAAGAGCATCTGATTCTTCAGAAATTCCGAGACCGGCCCGGTGACGCGCACCATGCGTGCGTTTGAGCTGATCAGAACTGGAGAGAGGCAAATAGCAGGCGGCCGAGACAATATTACCGCCTTGAATGATGACCGCACCGTCATGCAACGGATTTTTCTCGAAAAAAATGGACATCAAAAGTTCCCGGGAAATCTTTGCCTGTAAAACAATACCGCCTTCGACCAGTTGGCGCAGACCGATTTTATTGACGATCACCAGCAGGGCTCCGGTTTTATCTTCGCCCATCTGGGTTACTGCCGACAAAATATCATCAACCGGCAGCTGGTTAACCGAAACGAGTGAGCGAATCCAGCCTATTTGACCCAGATTATAGAAAAGTCTGCGCAGCTCTGGCTGCAGGGCAACTATCATTGCAATAATTAAGAAATTTGAGAGAACGTCAAACAACCAGCCTACTGTATGCAGCGCAAAGAATCTTGATATGATTGATAAAACAAAAATTAAGGTCAGGCCAATGAGTACCGGAATTGCCCGGGTACGGCTCAGCAGTCTATAGACCTGGTATATCAGGATTGTAACAATCAGGATATCAAACATGTCTTTGATACCGAACTGCAAAAATTTCAAATCTGGCAAATTCATCTTTTAAACCTGTCTACCGACTGCAGAAATACTCGTACCGCGGCAGTAGTCTTTATGTCATGTACCCGCAAAATATCCACACCCTGCAGATACAGCCACGTGTGAACCGAAATTCCTGCTTCACCCCGATCTTCTGGAGCAGCCAAGCCCAATAATTTTTCCAGAAATGATTTTCGGGATATTCCGTAAAGAAGACGCAGATGCTCGATTCTCAAGTGACCTGGGTTTGCAATCAAGGCCATGTTATGCTCGAGATTTTTACCAAAACCAATCCCGGGGTCGAGTATCAGACGTTCAGCAGCAATACCATACGCCTTTGCCTCTTGCACCCGCTTTTGCAGAAATGCAGAAACTTCAGACAAAACATCAGCGTATTCCGGCGAAAGTTGCATATTAGACGGATTGCCTTGTGCATGCATAATAACATAGTCGCAGTCAGATTCGGCTACCCTCTGCAGCATCTCAACTTGGGTTCCCCCGGACACATCGTTGATTGTACCAACGCCCAGTTCGAGCACCCGGCGAGCAATTTCAGGTTTGTAGGTATCTACCGACACTCGTCGATAAAATTCATTCGGGCCAATCTGGCTCTTCAGACTCAATAAAGGATGGTATAGACGCTGCCATTCTTCTTCTGTCGAAACAGGTTCGGCAAAAGGCCGGGTACTTTCGGCCCCGATATCCAGTCGATCGGCTCCCTGTTCTAGAAATTTTATTGCTTTTTCAACAAACTCAGATTGTGTTACCCTCGATTTCGAGTAAAAGGAATCCCGGGTTAAATTGAGAACTCCCCAGATTTGCACGTTAGAAAACTACATTCGCTTCTACTGAGTGCTGTAAATCAATCGATTGCTGGTCTGTATTGAGAGCATAGGCAAACTGGAAATTCTTGAAATTCAGGCCAAAACCACCGGAAGGTCGCCCCCCGTCTAAGCCGGCCATTAAATATGAAAAGGAATTTAAGCCCACGGCTACACCCAGATTTATTCTGAGGCCTTCTGTTTCAGGTTCATCAAGGTTGGTTGTGAAGCCCATCAGTATCTTAAGATTTGAATTCGGTGGAGGGGTAGTTAATGCGATGGATACATTTAATATCGTATCGAGTTTTTCATAAGAGGCACCACTCTCAGCCCGGGTTCCCACGACCCCGAAAAGATTTTGAACAGAGGCACCAGCTGAAAGAATCGGGATAGGTACAATTTGTAAACCTGCATTGAGCCCTCCGCCATTTACTGAACCACCATTGCCAATATTTTCCTGCATACCCATGGCACTGACCCCGAGACGCATAGCCCCTACTTCCTGGGCATAGCCAAAGAAACCGGCAAATGCCGAATAATTCTGGGAACCAGTGGAAGTTCCTGCAGTATCGAAACCATCAATACCCGAAACCATTGTTCCTAAAGCACCGACGCCAAAGGTTCCGCTAAGGGCAGTCATGCCCACCCCAAGATACCCCAATTGTCGATCAAGGGACATCTGTGAGAATGCACCGTAAACCTGTACTTCGGTACGTCGTTCAATACGCTCAATACCGGGTAAGTTTTCAGCAGGAGAAACCCCGGCGTCGCCCTCCATTTCTTCCATTAATTCATCAAATTCTGACCCTTCTTCAAAAGCAGATTCAGCCTCTTTTTTAAGATCGAGTTCGCGGATGATCGTTTTCTCTCCCGTTATCTGGGCCAGGCCGGCCGGGTTCCAATAGAGTGAACCTGCATCATTGGTAACAACACTGTAGGCACGTCCCAGGCCAATTGCCCTGGCGCCAAAACCGGCTTTGAGGAATTGCCCGGCTGTATTTGCATGCAGACTGAAAGCAGAGGCAGACACCAATACGATAATTGCAGATAAATTTTTCTTCATGTGGGTATTGCTCATATTTATTGTACCAATAATTTTGTGAAATCAGATGAGGTGGTCTGGGCCGCAGAGTCGCTGGATACTATCTGTAAAAAATAAAGCCCGGGAGCAAGCTTTGAACCGTTCTGGGTGATTCCAGGATAACGTATTGTACCCGCCGCTGTAAGATCAAAGGTATCTTGATAGACAAGTTTCAGGTTGTAATCATGTACTCTCAGAGAGTAACGTCCGGCATTGAGGTTAGAGCCATCTTTTTTGCTTATTTGCAGGAAGCCGTTTTTGGCCGGATTATAAGGATTCGGTACCAAACGATAGTCAATTCCCCAGATTGAAACACTCGGGAACCAGATAGCCGCGATAAAACATAAGATTTTTTTCATAGTATCTCCTGGGGAAAAATCAGCAATTAGCGGGAGTTCAATCGCCCTGATTTTTTTGCTTCGTAGATTGTGTCGAAGCTTTTATTCAAAAATTCGAGAACATATTTGAGTCCCTTGGAATCCATCGGCATAAATGAATCAAGGCCTTTGTGGTCCTGGTAGCGGGTATAAGAATCTCTTACATGCTTCATGAATTCATCTGGGCCAATGCCAATCGCTTTGAGCTTCGCTTCAGAATTAGAGAAAAATTCTTCAAATTCGAGAACCTGATCTGCCGAGAAAACTTTGAAAAAATTATTCAAAAAGGCTTCACTCAAGGGTTTCCCATGGTTAATTTTCAATGGTCGGGTGGATAGGTTTCCCGAACCTGACTTGGTGGTTTTCTTTCCGAGTGCCATTATGTTTATCTATCGACGCTCATTATGTGCTGTGTCAATCTTTTTTATTTTTCTGGCCCCCTTCACAAACTGCATCAATACTCAAAAAAAATTATACCAGGCTCAATGCTTTGAACCAAATAATGCAGCTGAAAATATGAAGGTGACCTACACTCAACCCGATAATGTTGAGCTGATCGGAGAATTATTCATACGGTATGATGCCGGTTTCTCCCGTGAACGTGCTTTAGAAAAACTGAAACAAGATGCGGCAGATTGCGGGGCGGATGGACTTATTCTCACAGAAACCAGAACGTCAGACTCATACTGGAACCTGACCCAGGGGGATGCAAACTACTCTACAACTACCCGGGCAAAAGCCTATGAGATTACAACAATCATGTATCGATACCGGAGAGAGTAATTTTCTTCTCTGCAGATTTTACAACTTCACCTATTTCACAAACTCGACGGTCATATTTATGCATGCGGGCTAAAATTTTTGCGCTGCCAATCGCCAGCATGCCGTTTCCCATATTGAATGTGGAAAACTGTGCCCTGCGTGGAACAATGTTCTGAAAAATCAGAGATGGGGCAAAATCAAATGCGGAAGGAGTGTGGATATAGGCACCCAAGCCTTCGGGCAGCACCCGGGGCAGATTTTCATAAATTCCCCCCCCGGTAACATGTACCAGAGCTTTAATCTTTACTTCATTCAACATCTCTGGAACAAACCAGTAAATGCGCGTTGGCCGCAAGAGAACACGCGAAACAAAATCTGGGTTCGCTAACAGGGAATCTGCAGCAGGATTTTCTTTCTGCCATTGTGGCAGTACTTTGCGAATCAAAGAGAATCCGTTGGAGTGCAGACCTGAAGAAGGAAATGAGAAAATCTTATCTCCCTCTCGAATACTTTCTGGCTTTGGCAGAGATTGCTTTGGAGAAGATACCCCGACTGCGAAACCGGCAAGATCAAAATCATCATCTGCCATCACCCCGGGATGCTCTGCGGTTTCACCCCCGAGAAGTGCAATACCAGAATAATTGCAGGCATTTGCAATTGATCGCAAAACCGGCTGGTACCAGGAACCATCTAATTTGCCGCAGGCAATATAATCGAGAAAAAATAAAGGGAGAGCACCGGCACAGTACAGATCATTGATGCACATTGCTACCAGATCTTGCCCAATACCTGAAAAATCCCGATATTTTCGATACAGCTGAATTTTTGTACCCACGCCATCTGTGGCAGCAACAATATCATGATTCTGAAAAGATTTGTTTAAACGAAAGGCCCCGGCGAATCCGCCGAAGCCCCCAACCACCTTACCGGCTTTTGACCCGAGGTGAGTGTTTTCAATTACTGATTTAAGATTCTGTATCAGTTTTGCGGCATGTTCAGTATCAACCCCGGAAGCTTTGTAATCCATTGAGATACGAAATCTTGCCTCGATACATGACGTCAATACCGTCTGATTTCAATTTTTCATGGTAAGCTCGTGCAGATTTTGAACTCTTAAAATCACCAACCATGATGTAATGCCACTCACCTTTTTTTGCAATGAAAAAAGGATGTTTGCTGCCAATTTTTGATTTCATATCCTGAAGATGACGCTCTGCATTGTGCCGGGTTTTGAATGCACCAATCTGGATTGTGTATCCCTGGGGCTTTTTTCCCAGAAATGTAAAACTTGATGAAGACTCACCTGTCTCAGCAAAATCTTCGGACTCATCATCATAAGATGGATCAATAATTTCTTCTTCCGCAGGAAACTCAGGGGTAACAGGCGTTACATTTGCCTTTGAGAGAAAATCATTCGAGCCTGCCTGAACGAGCTCCAGAGAAACTTTCGCTACCCCGGTCTCTGCAAACCCAAGATCCCGTGCTGCGGCAAAACTGACATCAATGATTCTTCCTTCCACATAGGGCCCGCGGTCGTTGATCTTGACAATCTGTTTTTTACCGTTTTCCTGATTGATGACCAGTACAACCGAACCCATAGGAAATGTCTTGTGAGCCGCGGTATATTTATTCATGTCAAAAATTTCGCCAGAGGCGGTGGGTTTTCCGTGCAGCTCTTTGCCATACCAGGAAGCATAACCGGAATTTTTATTTTCTACAACCGGCGGAGACGAATCGGCATCAGAAGCTGCTACCCCATCACCAAAAAAATCATCTTCAGCCGGTGTGGAAGCAACCACCGGATCATTTGTGCGTACCTGCTGGCCTGTGCAGCTGACCGCCAGAAACATTGCCAAAAGTGCAGTAATCAATCCTGTTTTCATAGTTCTATGATCGACGGTTCTGCAATTTTTTTGAATAACAATTTTATTTGAGCGAGAGTCATCCGCCCAGATAGACCTCCCGACCTAGATAAGAATTATACTCTGACCAGCGGGATTCTGAGCCGGGTCGCTTGACCGCATTAGAAAATAAAAAAGCCGATGCATCCGTCGAATCTGCAGCATGTACCAGATATGCCTCGAGAAACCGGGGCTCTTCTACTGCTCCCCAGACACGTTTGCCCTGGTGGGAGAGTAAAATGTGCTCGAGTCGCAGCCTGAGCTCGCGGTCTATTTCGAAGGTATTGAGCCTGGCAACTACTCGGTCATAACCCAGCAGTGTATGCCCTTTTAGACGTCCGGGGTCAGAATAATCATAGCCATACAACAGGAATTCAAATTCATCTACTTTACCTACATCGTGAAGAAAGGCTCCCGCTATCGTTAAATTTCGATCGACCTCTTCAAAAGTACGAATATAAGAATCACAAAGTTTTACAACATTCAAGGTATGTTCAAGCAGTCCGCCTATATAGGCATGGTGGGCGAACCTTGAAGCCGGAGCTTCAAGAAACAACCTTAAAAACGGACGGTCAGATAAAAAAGACAGACACAATTCTTTTAGTTGTATATGATTAAGATTGTCGATGTATCCTTTGAGCTCTCTCAGTAAAGCCCGTCGGTCATGACGGGTGCGCTTCCAGAACCTCGAAAGATCCCAATCTTGTTTTTCGGCTGCAGAAATTTTGAGTAGCTTCAACTGCGTGACCCCTTGGAATTCTTCGATAACTCCGGCCACTTTCACAATAATACCGGCTTGTAGAGAGGAGGACATACTATGGATTTCCTTAGTCCCCGAAAAATAAACTGCCGGTAAATGCCCTGATTGATCGGCCAGTAGAAAGCGAAGATAGGGTTTATTATTTTTGCCGGAGTTCAAATGGACTCTACGAAGTAAAAAGTAGCCCTCTTCTAGTAACCCAGGCTGTAAATCCCGAATATATGGGGCATTGATCATATCCAAAGAGGAAATCATTTGTCAAATTATGTCGCATTGGTAATCCGTCAACTCACGATTCTACTTTACGTTCTCAAACTGAAAGAAAATTAGAGAAAAATATTAATAAGGAGAGATTATGCCTGCTAAATTACCCGTGAAGATAAATAAAATAAGAGAAATTTTACCACATCGGTACCCATTTTTAATGGTCGACAGAGTAATTGAACTCGAAGAGAACCGAATTGTTGCGATCAAGAATGTTTCTGTGAATGAAGATTTTTTCAATGGACATTTTCCTGTTGCCCCAATCATGCCAGGAGTTCTGCAAGTAGAAGCACTGGCACAGACGGCAGGATTATATGGACCCTTATGGGATGCAGAAGCTGCGGCAAACTCGGGCGACAAAATTGGAGTATTTTCAAAGGTTAATAATTGCACCTTTGAGAGCCCAGTTACTCCCGGAGATGTGCTGCGATTGGAAGTTAAAATTACAGATGTTGAAAAGGATAATAAAGGAAATCCTAAACGTGTTTCTGCACATGGTGAAGCTTCGGTCGATGGCAAAATTACATGCCAGTGCGATCTTGAGTTTGCTATGATACCGGCTAAATTGATTTCTCGTTAACACCAACTACGGAATTCCGTAGTAAAAAAGCAACTGAAAATGAAACAAATGGGGCTTTTTCTGGTATATATCATATATGATTTGCAGAAAACAGCCTCCGTTTCCGATACCCTCTCCCATTAAAAATATTTGGGAGGTCATTTTAGCCCCCGATGTTTGGGAAAGAATTCGAAAAGCAAAAAAACTGTCGCGTACTACTTACTCTTGGGTCGTAAGATATTGCCTTTTCCAGTTACTTTCAGACGAAAATATTAAAGAAAATCTAGAAAACAACGAGCCATCCACCATTTCCAGAAAGAAGGGACATCGTATGCAATTATGTTTGTATGGGGATGATGAAGAATCACTTCGAATTCTGGCTGTTAAAGAAAAAATCAATATTTCTAAACTCATTAGAATAGCAATCGTAATTTTTATTGAAAAATTTGAAAAACAATTGCAAAACGAAAAATCTATAACCAGATTGTTGATGGTGAAAAAATACATTTCTAGAATTAATAATGTAATATTTGACTCAATTTGGGAAAATAGAATTATAATGATAGAAAAAATAATCTACGGGTATCACTCAATCTATCTTGTTGAGTGATATTTTTGATTCTGTTTTCTCTGTCAGTAACAAAAAATATCCTAAAAATACAAATAAGGTTTCCCTGAGCCTGCGCAACAAAATCACAGCGGTGGATGCTGCATCAGCATTTTCAGGGTAAAATGCTCGAACAAGAGCAACGTAGCTGATATCTTGTACCCCGATTCCTGAAGGCAAAAAGAATAGTATCGATCGGACAACAGTCATTACGGACTCAAATGCCATGATTGCGGGCAAAGAAATTGATGCTCCTATTAGTTGCAAGAAAAGCCAGGTTTCAATTGACTCCAATAGCCAAACGCAGAAAAAAGAAAAAATTGCTGTCAGGATTTTTTTCTTTGGATGGTCTTTAAACTTTCGAAGGCTAAAATCGGTTCGTATAAATGCTGATCTTTTACTGTAAAGATACCTTCGTAACCTTTTAACAGGAAGAAGGTAAAGTATCTTATAAAATTTTTTGCCAATTCCCCCAAAAATCAAGCCCAGGGTAGAAAAAAACCCTAGAATAAAGATAAAAGCTCCTACACTCATTGTGAGTATATTCAATCCTTGCACACCAATCAGTTTCTTGGACATCTCTCCTAGCTCTCCCCATGCCAAAATTGCCGAGAGAATAATGAACATACCATGTGTTACCAATATCAAAGTTCGACGAGCTCCCATTGCCGGGATACTCTCTGACGGTTTAATTCCGGGTTTTTTTGCCAGTAAAACAGGTTTCAATGGGTCAGAAAAAACAATTCCACCAGGTATACTCATATAAAGTGCTTCTGTCGCAAATCTTACTATGGATATCCTTAGTAATTTAGGCCTTTTGTTTTCAGGAAACAACAGCCTCCAGCCGAACGAGTCAATTAAACCGGAAAAAAAATAAGGGATTGGAGCTAAAAATAGCAAAATACCGATTGCCGAGATTAAGACATATGCCCCTTTCAAATCGAGTGATATTAATAAAGCTGTAAATATTGTTATGGCGATTATTGCAAAAATAATACGCGGAACTATGGTTTTCCATAGTAGACGCTTGCTACCCGGAAGATTTTCGACCTCTTCAGAAAGTTGGTCACTGTTCCGCATCCGTCAGAAAATCTTTTATCAACCTGCCGAAAAACTTTTTTATTGACAAAGTTTAACAGAATTTTAAAATTTTTAAGATGAAACCAAATCCCAAGGTCCAAAATATAATTAACAAACTGAATTTACAACCTCATCCAGAAGGAGGCTTTTTTAAAGAAATTCACAAATCGACCACCTCGGTTGAAAATGACGGTCAAATATATAGCGCTTTTACACTCATTTATTATCTCTTGGAAAACCAGAATAAGTCCTATTTACATAGAATTAAATTTGAAGAAGCCTGGCACTTTTTGGAAGGTGATCCCATAGAAATCATAACATTGAATGACATGGGAAAACCCAAAACAAAAATTCTCGGGCAAAATTCTGATTCATTGAATCTCGACTCTTCTGTTGAGCCGCAAATGGTCATTAGTCGACACACCTGGTTTGGGGCACGTCGTTTAATTCACCCGAAACTTCCTTTAACTGGTTATTCACTGGTCGGATGCACTGTCGCACCAGGTTTCGAGTTCTCTGATTTTGAACTTGCAACTGAAGAACTTTTACACAACTTCTCAGAACATGCGAATACATTAAAAAATTGGATCAAACCAAGCTAAAAACTCATTTTTTTAGCCAATTGTTTAGTTTATTGAGGCCTCGGGCAGTACCTTCCAAAACAGAAACTCCTATTTCTTTTGCAGAATTACTAAGGTTTTCCATAGTAGGATGCTCTGAGAGCTTTGTCTCCTGGGAAAGTTCCTGTAATTCCTGCCAAAAAGTTTCTCCTGATTCGCCAAACTGGCCTAGAATTTCCTTTCTGCACGATTCAATCTCT
>JAGRNJ010000009.1:36952-81443 GCA_020440825.1 Leptospiraceae bacterium
GTTCAGAAAGCGACGCCCAGTTTTCTCGCCAATATTTCCGCCAGTGAATTTTATCTTTCTGTTTTATCATAGTAAAATGTAAGACAACCACTTTATCCTGTCAATCTGATTCCTGACTCTGCAAGGTTCTCACAAAAAATTCTTCATGATTCGAGACTCCTTGCGGGTACTGCTCTGGGGCAGCAAAGTAGAAATCATACTTTCGATTCGAACGAATCCCTACCCCTACCCGCGAATTTCTGAAGATCAGCCTTTCTTTCAGGTTTTTCCTGAACTCAATGATGACCTCTCCGTCAACGCATTCAACCGGTAGATCTTGATTGCTCAGCATGGAGCGATAGAGCCCTGACATTCTTTTACAAATTTCATTCTCAGGTGTTTTCTTTTTAAAAGCATACACGGGTTCAGAAGATCTGGTATGGGCGGTAACAATATCGCCAAGGCGATGCTGCAAACCAACCTGGAATTCCAGAACTTCATTGGTTAACTCAGGCGGATTCCCAAGATAAAACAGGGCCGCATTGTAGCGCGGAAAAATCTGCAGCCAGGCCATTGTACCGTTCGCGCCACCGACATGATAAAAAGTGAACACGTCCCCATTGTCTGATGTATTCATTCGCCAGCCAAGACCGGTAAAAAGAAGTCCTCCCGTTTCGGGATAAATCAATAATGGTTCGAATATTTCATTATAGAGTTTCGCATTTAAAGTGAATTTTTCAGCCTGCTCAGAATTCGAAACCCGGGTTCGATTGGCCCATAATATTGCGTATTGTGATATATCATTAAATGAGTTCATCAGACCCGCAGCTCCCGTAGAGACTCTGCCAAACTTTGCATTCGGCATAGAATGAGGCTCGAAAATATTCTGAGCATAGAACTCGTCTAAGGACAAGCCCGATACCTGCTGAATAATTTCACCAAGAATCATAAATCCAAAATTTGAGTATCGGTAAGTAACTCCGTTCGGAAAGTGCTGAGCCGGTATTCTAAACGGCAAACCGGTCTGCTCCGGTTCCATCCAGTTTTCACAATGCATATAACGTATATCGGGAATTCCTGATGTATGGGTCAAAAGGTTACGAATGGTAACAGGATCTGATTTCAACTCTGTTCTTTCAATTATCAAACTCGGCAGATATTTTTTGACGGGATCATCCAGATGAATTTGCTTTCGATCTGCAAGTAACAACACAGCATATGTTGTATACATTTTCGTCACAGACGCCAAAGAATAGAGTTTGTCAGGGGTTGAATTCTGATGATATTCGTAAAAGATTCTATCACCGATAACAACTCCCGTTGAGAGTGAATAAAAGTACCCCTGGCTTCGGCCCCAGCGCACATATGACTCGAGCCTTTTTTCAAGTTCTGTTACTTCGTCGAGAGAAGCGTTAGAAACCGGAGTTTCTGGTAAAGACGGATAGATTTTCTTATTTGATTTTGATCCGGAACAGGTAATATAGATTGGAAAAACAGAGCATAGAAGAAGAAACCTGCAAAATATCCTTAAATTATAGTACTTCATCACCCAAAAGCTGGTTGAATGCAAGTATATATTGTCTCAGATAACTGTTCAGGGTATATCTGTACTGGTTAAAAACTTTTGCCCTTATATCGGGAGGGTTGCCAAAGAGTACTGCTACAGATTTTGTCGGGAAATAAATATGCATTTCAGCAAAATTCCCGTTGAAAATTCCTGTGTGATAAATTTCCAGAACTTCCCCTTTTTCTACTACAACCCTGGCTCCCAAACCATAGAACATACCATCTTTATGTTTTTTCTGACCCTCAGGAGGTCTGGAAATCTGTTTGAGAGACCGTTTACTGATGATTTCACCGGAAGCAAGCTTTTGCCCGAAAACGGTCAAATCATTGACACTGCTTTGAATACCACTGTAGCCCAGGGCTGAATTATCAACACTGCTGTTTTTCATACCTGAGGCTTCAAATATATTGCTGCGCATATATTCTGAGTAAGACATTCCAGATACTTTTTCGATTATTGCTGCAAGAATACCAAAATTGGCATTCGAATAATTAAACTCTAAACCGGCTGCTTTGTACTGTCGGGGAATCCAGACCCCGGCATTCGAGAACTCGCTCTTCAGCAGCTGGTTATCTCCAGAGGCATAGGGCAATCCGGCTGTATGGTTCATAAGATGAGCTATTCTGACCATTTTTCCGTCGACTGGCTCTGATGATATTTTCAGTTCTGGAAAATACTTTGCAACAGGGTCTTCAATATTGAGCAGATTCAAATCCTGCAACTGTAAAATTGCAACTGCCGTAAACAGTTTAGTAACCGAAGCAACCGGCCGACGGGAATCTTTTTCCAGGCCCTGTGAGTAATTGATAAGATCAATATCTTTATAGGAAAGCTGAACAATAAACTGTGAATAGGGCGCATTGACTGGCGCAAACTGATCAAGCATTACCTTTTTCTTTTGCAGTTCTTTGTTCTCTTCAACAGAAGAGAGTTGAATTGTCGGCGGGGTTACAGCTGCCGGCGGATTCCCCACCGCCTGGGCACTGGAAATCCGCAGGTTTTTTTCTTCGCCAAAGAGTGTACCTATCAGTAGAATTACCGGTAAAAAGAGAACGAACCGGAATGATTGTAAAATCTGATTTTTCATAAAATTGAACCTTGTCACCGTTTATTTATATTTTCTTATCGGTCTTTCAGCTCAGTGTTTACAGTAGAAAATGATAATCGGCCAAAATGCACTGCACTATCGGGACGTAAAGCACAAAACACAAGAGTTTTTACTGCAAAAGTTAGCTGATCAAAACTATTCAAATGCAATCAGTTTTCTTGATTTATCAATCCGGATTTTTTACTACGGTTTTCCATAGTAAGCAGTATTATGTAACTTTTTTGGCCCCTGAGAACATTCGTTCACCATAATACACCAGCATGGGGAAATCCGACCGAGTAAACACCTATAACCCCCAACAATCAAATTGTGGTAAGAGGATTCAATGAAAACAGTTTTGAAGAAACTGACGATTCTCAGTTTGATCGTTTTTGCCGTTCCGGCTTTTGGGGCTGCAGCAAGAACCACCTATCCAGTAGTGTTCGCACACGGGATGGCAGGTTTTGACGATCTACTGGGTTATGACTACTGGGGCGATGATTACGGAGTATTCGTTGGTGATCCCTGCGATGGTTTTTTAGAGGTTACCTGTAACAGTAACATCAATAAAAGCCAGAAAGCACATCAGACAGCAACCTACCCTTTTCATTCGTCTGAAGTACGAGGTCTCGATGTAGCAAACCAGATAGAGTCATATATGGCAACTACCGGTTCATCTTACATCAACCTTGTAGGGCATTCACAGGGTGGTTTTGACATCCGTAAAGCGGCCAAGCTGTTGTATCAGCGCAAAGGCTATCGGGTTGTTAGAGTCCTGATTTCTGTGTCTTCCCCACACCGGGGTTCACCTGTCGCGAAACATATTCTCGACCTGGGACCGGGCGTACAATCCGTAGTGGGCGCATTAGCCAGCATATTTGGTAATGTCATATACGAAAATGGCAATGACGCTATTGCAGGCGCAAAGCAACTCGTATACAATGACTACACAGCTTCAGACGGGCAAACAACAGGTGCGAAAGCATTCAACGTAAATAACCCAATCTCAAGCACATATGCTTATCGATATGGTTCGTTCATTACAGCACAAACCGGTTTAAGTGTTAACCCGGCTTTGTTTATTGTAAAAAACGGCTTCCATAATATCGATGGTGACGGTTACTGTGTAGATGACTGCGACAATGATGGGGCAGCTGGTAAAGGTGATGGCAGACGTACAGATTTGGACGATGACGGGCTTGTGGGAATCAATTCTCAACAAATGGGCCACAGACTTCGTTACAATGAGTGCTTCCTTTGCCTCGACTACATAACCACTGATACAAGTACAGGGTATGTTTCGAATATCAATGCACCAAATTCTACTCAGATGACTTCGTCTTCGAGTATCATTCAGCAAGATCATCTTGATGTTGTCGGCATTCCGCCAGATACATTTGATGAAATGGAGTTTTATGCCGGTATAATTGATTATATCGCATACTACGACTGATTCCAGAACTACGGGGAATCGGGGCGACTCAAAAAAGAGTTAACCCGTTTCCCTGATTTTTTTTACCGACCATCATGCAACGAAAACACTTCTACACTGCTGCGGCTCTATTTATATTATTTTTATCATCTTGGTTTTTATTGCGCCCTGTACCTGACCGGGGAATGCGCCAGCTTGAAGACTTAAAGGCGAATCCCAGACCCATTCGCACAATAGACCGGGATGCGCTGGCTTCTATAGAATATGCTTATAATCCCGAGGGAGGCAAAAGAATTGTGTCTCCCCTTACATTTGATCAGAAGGTCGCTTTGCTCAGAGAGAAATGGGGCAAAATAATTCAGTCAAATTATGCTCAAATTAAAATGCTTGAAGAACTCATTCGTTATTGTCAGAAAGAGCAGCCCGATGACTGGGTTGGTTGTGCAAATGAAATGTCAGCTGCTGCCTTCCCTGATTTAGCTCCGCAGCTGTTTGCCAATCTTGATGCTCTGGTACGTTACAATGCTTGGCTTTCAGAAAACAGGGACGACTTGAAAGACATGTCCCGGGCCGAACGACAAAAATTATTAAAAGACAAACGGATATCTCTATTCGGTGAAAATGCAGCTGAAATCTGGGCACCCGAAGAGCAGGCTGAAAATGTTCGGGCCAGTCTTGCAGAAATTTCTAAATCTTCTGATCTTCCCCTTTCTGCCAAGTTGAATCATTTTACATCCACATTACGAGAGACATACGGTAAAAGTGCACCCACATACATCGAAAATCATAAACAAGAACTGGTACACTCTTTTCTCGATGTGGTACAGACTGATCTGCAGAATATGAACCCGGTAGATCAGAAAACTGCTCTTCGGGAAATTCGCTCTGCAATGGGTATGGACAAAGCAGCCATAGAGCGCTGGGATGTTCTGGATACAGAGCGGGACCAGCGATGGGATAAAGGCAAAACCTATATGCAGGAACTTGAAAAACTGCAGAAAGAATCAGATAGTGCAGATAAAATCGTCGAGCTGCGTAAACGCTATTTTGGCGAAGAGGCCGAATCAATTGCGATTGAAGAGGCGGAGGGATATTTTCGGTTTAACCAGACCCGTCGCATAGGAATTGAATAATCCGTTAGTGTTCTGTAAGTCTTTAGAGAACCCTGGTTTATTCATCAATGAAACGTTTATAGTGCTCAAATCTTTCCATGATTTGTTTTACATATAAATATGGTTCTTCACCACGGCAGTAGCCATATTTAACTATGGGATCATTATAATACACAGGATTGGCAAGATTCAGAATAAATTCATCCACATTATTGAACCAGATTTTCGGATTTTTGCCATATTTTTCTGCCAGCCGCATCGCATCTTCTACATGACCGGGACCTGCATTATAAGAGGCCAGCATGAAGTGAATTTTTTCTGACTCATCCAGCTCATATTTTGCCAGATGCTTTTCGACAGATTGAAAGTACAATCCAGAAATTCTCACATTCTCGACCGGGTCATAGAGATTGCGGTACCCGTAACCTGAGGCAGTATAGGACATAACCTGCATTAAACCGGTTGCCCCCGCCCATGATTTTGCCCGCGGATTAAAACGGGACTCCTGGTAGGCAACCGCCGCCAGCAACCTCCAGTCAAAGCCTGCATCTTTCGATGCTTTTTTGAGCAGATCATCGTAAGCCGAAATACTTTTACCAGTTAGAGAGTGAAATCCACTGCGCATTCTTTCACCGGCAATGCGTGACTGTTTAAAATACCGGGCATACACTGCATCCAGCACACCATTTTCTTTGATTTTGAGAATCCACTCATTCAGTTTTAATCGCAGTTCTGTGGCCTCGGGTCGAACAAGCCATGCAACCCTCTGCGGAAAGCTGATAGGGGTAGAGACATCCAGATTGGGGTGATAGGCAGCATTGATGAGTGCAGTACCTTCTTCAGCAATCGTGTAATCAATCGTCCCGTCGCTTACCTGAGCAATCAGTTTTTCAGGGATAATCTCACTCGAAACGTTTTGTATCTCAATATCGCCACCAATTTCATCTGACAGATTTTTTACTCTGTCGACATAAGCCGATCCCGGGTAAAGGTGTACAGTTTTCCCGATCAGGTCGATCTGGTTACGAATTAACCCATCTGATTTTCTCTGCACCAGTACCTGCCGGGTTACAGCAATTGCATCGGTAAACTGGAATTCATTTGCATTCTTTCGGGTAACTGCAATATTGGCGGCAACAATATCCGCTTCATGCCGGGCAAGTGAATGCTTAACTTTTGAAGGTTCTTTAGAAATCACAATTTCAAGTTCTACCCCTATCTCTTTGGCGAACATTGATAACAACTCATATTCAAAACCCATCGGCTGGCCCCGGTAGATAAAATAACTGCTTGCGCTGTAGGTTGTTACCGCAATCAGCTTATTTCTTTTTTGAATATCATCAAGATCGGCTGTCGACAGGGTATCGAGAATCGCCAGGCAGCCCGAAAAGATCGTAATGACTAAAAAAGCAAGAAAATATCTGACAAGATATGCCGTACTGAATTTTTTCATACTGTATTTTTTTGTATTTCAAACTCCATTAGTTTCTTTTTGAGTTTATTTTTAATATTGCGCCCCAAATAACGGAATGCAATGCCTACCCCTTTTTTATCAATTCTGACAATGCCCCCTTTCAGTTCAAATCGTTCATTGAGCAGACTGAATGAAACATTCACTTCCTGACCTGCAGAGAAATCGCAGTTTATCCATTTAACGTACATTCCGGACTTGCTGACATCTTTTGACTCCCGGATTATTTCATCAATTTTCACTTTGATTTTTACCGGGCGCCGCAGTTGCATTCGCCAGCCCCGCTCTCCCGCTTTCATATATGGAGCAAATGTATCCTGGCTGGTAAAATACACGATCGCCACAGCACCGATAAAACTTTGCAGTACCGCTGAAAAATTATAAATCTGGTTGTTGAGTACAAACACAGTAATATTGTACAATAAGAAGCTCATTGCATATCCCAGAAAATAATACCATCCCCAGCGTGTTACCATCAGCAGACCAATACCGGCCGGTAACGCGGCTGCCAGAATCCCGAGTTCAAACCATCGAAAAGCTGTAAGTGCTTTGCCAACATCCATTTCATATCGAAACCACGCAAATGTAACGATATTGATTACCGGTAATAGTAAAAAAAACAGACCGGTTACAACAAGAACTCGAGGGCGGGAAAGACGGCGTCTACGTTCTTTGCGCATGATTTTCCTTACATTTCAAATAGATATTTATCGAAGCTGCGATAAAGAACCCGGTTGTTAGCAGTAATCCGAAACCGGCAAGCAGAATGCCTGACAATAAAATCAATATAAGAAGCAGGAGAATGAATGCTATCTGTATTGAAATATTTCGAGTCAGGCGAAAAGATTGTACCATTGCCGCACCGAAGTTCGAATTCGATTCAATTATGATCAGAATTGTAAAAATTGTTCGCACAAAAAACCAGATAAAAATGAAAAAACTTACGAAGATATGGCTTATCTCAAACCAGTCTTTTCGTTCTAAATCAAATAATGGTGTGATATAGAGCGCACCGAGAATAAATACCAGGAAAAAATAAATTCCCAGGTCTTTCGCATAATTTTTCCCTTTTACCAGAAGTTTTGCCGAGGTCGCCATCCCCTTTTTAAGCCTGAAATAGTATTCAAAAATACCTTTTGTGAAAAATGCTGCAAAAGGTACGTTGAGCAGCGCATGAATCAGGTTTTGTGCGCCGCGTTCATCCACAAAATGCAGTACTCCAAGTGCGATCAGATAATTACAAAAGATAATCAGAAATATATATAAAAAATTAATTCGCAGAATTTCTGCCATATTGGCTTTTACAAAGCCAATACTCTCTTTCCATACTGTGCCATTCAAAATCATAAAATTTCAGAAGAACGGAACATCATTCATGATCAGTTTAAGAAGTATACCTTTTTTTGAAACCGCCAAAAAAGGCTGATTTCAGTAAATGTTTTTTCGTATCACTGCAATTATGAGAATAATGGTTTTTTGAATTTAAAAAATGTATATTATAGGTATGATGAAGGCCGCTTCTTTTTTGATTCTTGTTATGTGCACTGTTTCATATTCCTGCAAAGCAGGAGCAAATGCAGTAGAGCCCGCTGCTGCCAAGAGCTTGAGAATTCTCGATAAGTTACCAGATAATGAAAATGACTGGAAAAAGATTCTCACCGATCAAGAGTACAATATTTTGCGGGAAAAGGGAACTGAACGCCCTTTTACAGGACAGTATAATAAAGAAAAAAGATCTGGGATTTATCGATGTGCTGGCTGTGGGCATATTTTATTTACCAGTGACACAAAGTTTGATTCAGGCACTGGTTGGCCAAGTTTTTACCGTCCTGCAAAAAATTCATCCGTTCGGGAACTGCAAGACAATTCTTATGGCATGAACCGTATTGAAGTGGTCTGTGCCCGCTGCTCTGGGCACCTGGGACATGTATTTGATGATGGTCCTGCACCCACCGGTCTGCGTTATTGCATCAACTCGGTATCTCTACAACTCGACACACAAAAGAAATAGATCTTTAATTCTGGTGCAATTTCAGAATTTCTGACAACAGATTTTCTATAGCTGAATCCAGTTGTTTTTTCGACTCGGCGTTCATTGCATTGTACTCAGCTTCATTCAACACCACCTGTATGTAAACAACATCATCTTTCTTAAGCATCCAGAGAGCGTTTCTTGATTTTGAGAATTCAATCTCATCTGATTTTCCAGATTCAACCGGTCTTTGGGGTTTCAGTGATGCATAACCTTTCTCTGCAGAATCTCGGGAGTCATATTCATATTCTCTTCTCAAAACAAGAAGGTTTTTGTCTTTATGCACAAAGTTATACTGGCTGGTTTCGATTTCAACATTGTCGATTTCTTCGTCATTCTCGAGAATAAATTCAAGATTCTCTGGCATTCCATGATTTCGGCATTGCAAGGCAATAAGCAAAAGACTCATGAATAAAAAGTACAGAATTTTCTTAGATAGATGCATACACGTCCTGTCTTTTGCACAGATTCGGTCTGCCAAGTCCTAATTTTATTTTATTTTTTATTGTCTGCCTCTGTAAACTTTGTTTTATGTCAAAGTATGTTTCCCAAAAATAATGGACATTTTGAATCTCTTTCTTGTCAAGCCTGCCGTGATGGCCGCCAGCTTGATTTCAAACTGAGAATGGCATTTCAGCCAATTTTCGATTTGTCTCAGAAAACCATGTTTGCCTATGAAGCCCTTGCCCGTGGTCCAGAAGGTCAGGGAGCCGGCTGGGTACTTGAGCAGGTCACAAAAGAGCATTTATACCAGTTTGATCAGGTTGCCCGGGTAACCGCAATCGAAACTGCTGCAAAGCTGAAAATGGAAACTAAGTTAAGCATAAATTTCTTACCCAATGCAGTCTATAAACCAGAAACTTGTATTCGTGCAACCTTAGAGGCGGCCGAGACTTTTCAGTTTCCCACAGAAAACCTCATTTTTGAAGTCAGTGAAGGGGAAGAACCGATCAGCATTGCCCATCTGGTGGGAATCTTAAAAGAATACCGGTCCCAGGGTTTTTTGAGTGCGATCGATGATTTCGGAGCGGGCTATTCAGGGCTCAAACTGCTGACCCGACTGACGCCCGATATAGTTAAATTTGATCGCGACCTTATTTCAGATATACACCTGAACCCAAAGAAACAAAAAATAATGCGGCATATGATCAGTTTAGCCAGAGATTTGAATATTTTAAGTGTTGCTGAAGGCATCGAACTTCCCGAAGAACGGGATTGGCTCCTAGAAGCAGGTATTGCCCTGCAACAGGGCTATCTGTTTGCCCGACCTGCACTCGAAAAACTGGAAACGGTAGAGACAATTATTTCAAATATGCAATGAACCAAGAAATTCAGTTATCGTGTCTCTGCACCTTTCGGCATTCTGCATATGCAAATGGTGTCCGCCCGGTAGATCAAAATGTTGCAGCTGTTTCACTTCCCCGATTCTCTTGCGAATAAAGTCACTGTAGGGCAACTTCGCATCTTGACCAGTAATCAGCATCACCGGGCACTCGATGCCCTTTAAGTATGCCCGAACCTGCTCTTCATTCAGTCGCAGAATTGAATCTGCACGCAATCTGAAATCATACTTCCAGGTATATTGATCTTTTATTTTTTTAAGATTTCTTTCACTCAGTATTCTGGCACTCTCGAAATCAAGATCTCCGACAGATTCCCGGGCTTTTACTGCTGACTCAATTGTATCATATTTGCCCGGTTTCGATCGGGAAACCCGAGAAAAAAAACGAAGGGCTTTTCTGCCTCTTTCGACCAGTTCTTCGGGACTACTGCTCATAGGGCCGAAGCCTTCAATCAAGACCAGGGCACTTACCTTTGCCGGCATCAGTGCTGCTGCTATCGTCGCGACAGCTGCCCCCATAGAATGACCCATTAAAACAAATTTTTTGAGTTTCAGACTGTCGCTTACCTGTTGTACAAAGGGGATATAGTCGAGAAAATGGTAAGCTAATCCTGCTGGTAAATGAAAAGAATCTCCATGACCTGGAAAATCTACCGCCCAGAAATTTCTCTGCATCGGCGATAATAATGGTTTGAAAGAGGCAGCATTGTCCAGCCAGCCGTGCAATGCCAGAATTGGAAGTTTTTCGTTAGGAAACCTACCGCATAGGCCAGCCACCTTGCCCATTGGGATATCAACTGAAAACTCTTCTAACATCGGTCACAATCTATAAACAGCATAAAAAGTAAATTTGTTGATTGACATTGTGACATGCGACAAACATTGTGCAACGCATAAACAAACAAACGGGTAAGAGAAAAATGAAAATAATAAAAAGATACGCAAACCGCAGGATGTATGACTCTGAAACTTCCCGCACAGTAACATTAGATGAAGTCGCTGAATTCATCCGTTCTGGCGATGAAATTAAAGTCATTGATAATTCTTCTGGAGAAGATATCACCTCTCGGGTTTTGGGACAGACATTTCTAAAACTGCATGAAGCAAATGATTCCCGGGGCGATGAACCTCTCACCAAGTATATGCTCACAGCTCTAATACGAGAGAGCGATAAAGGTATTCTCGAAGTTGTCAAAAAGCTGCTATTCGCAGGTATCGGTTTTACCAAGATGAGCCGCAGCGAAATGGAGAATCTGTTAAGGGCAGTAATGGCTGGTAACCCCGCTGAACAGAGCGATAAACCGGCCTCTGAGAATTCAATCTCAATTGATAATCTTGCAGACCGGGGTCAAAAAGAGGCCGATCGCATATTCGACGGAATTGTGAACACCTTTCAAGATGTGGCCCAGGGTTTTAAAGAAAATATAGTCGGTGCAATGGAACAGTTCGATCAATCAAAAAAGATTGGTGAATTGTTTCAAAAAATAGAGCAACTCAGTAAGGGAAAGGCCGCATCAGCAGAAGAAACCAAAAATGAGACCGTAGCCTCGACTGAATCTAACAAACCCTGATCGAGGTTGAACTTTGGCCAGACTGCGTCAAATTTTCATACTAACTCTGCCTGTTCTTTTTTTTATATTTGCAGTCTGGTTAATATTTAAGAGAGTTCAATCAGGACATACTGAAGAATTAGAAACTCTTCTGCGTGAGAAAAACTTCAAAGCACTGTCAGAAGAAGTCATTCGGCGGCTCGAGTCTGAAGATATGAACCGGCCACGTCTTTTAATGTATGGCTCGATTGCAACATTGGTAGATCCTACCCTGCCAGATTTTCTGGTTATTTTACAAAAAGAAGATTCAACCCAGATTTTTTTACGGGAAGTATTCATACGTCTGGTAAATCTGCAGGGAGAGTCCGGTCGACTGCTCATTTGGCTGCAGAGATACCTGGAACTGCAAAACAGCACAGCTTTAGAGCCGGGCAGTCTTGATTTCTGGCTATCTGCAATTGAAAAAGATTCAAAACTGGAACTGCAATCCATCCCCGATTTTCCAAATTTCATTCACCGCCTGACCAAGATCTGGCCGTCCCTTGCTTTTGAGACGACAGGCAAGGATGTTCAAATCAGAGAAACTCCAGGTCTCACTGGTCTGGTGCAGGCAAAGCTGGCCAAAGGACAGATCGTGTTCTGCAGGCTGAAAGGTCCTGAAGAAGAAATTTTCGGCAAGCGGGGCAGCTGGCGATATTGCATCACAGAAGATAGAATTCAAGGCTGGCTGTTTGACAGTTATCTCAAAAACAAGGGTGAGAAATAAATTGTTCTCAATGCTCTTTTAAGGCAATGCGACGCCGCGGGTGGCACTACCGGGTTTGCTTTCCATGATGCGCCAGGGGTTTGCTGCTATCTCCCTTGAAAATTTTTCCAGGGTCTGAGAGGTAAGCCGTATATTTTTCATGGTAAGAATCAGTTCATCCTGAGAAGCATCGAGAATCGAATTGATTTTCAGTACACTTCTGTTCAGATTTACAAGCAGAGATTTGATATCCCCTTTACTATTGCCAGCCATGTCTCCGAAATTCTGAATTGCCGAATTTACAGTAGTGAGAATACTCGAGACCTGGCTGACCATTTCATCGAGATTGGTAATATTGGTTGCAAACAGAGTGTCACCTTCTTTCAAGCGGTACTTCCCTTTCAAAGCCGGGAACAACTCAATCACAGTATCGCCAATAACGTTCAGATTCGTAACATTCACCTTGGTGCCTCGATAGAGAATAAGATCACGATCAATAAAAATATCAGCTCGAAACGTTAAATCTGTACCATAAATTGGAATCACTCTTTCAACTTCGCCGACTGTATAATTTTTCACCCTGATCAATGTTCCTTTTTTTATTCCAGAGAGTTTGTCGAGTCGCAAGGTGTATTGTACCCTGTTTGAAACCAGATTATAAGAGACGATTACCAGAATTGAACCAATGCCGAGAATCAGCCCGATTAAAACAAATACTCCTGTTAAGAAATCATGTTTTTGCAGTTTCATATTTTACCTCTTGTTTAACCTGGGAATGAAAACTGCGCATTGGCCCATGGGAAGGATCATGCAAATATTGATGCAGCCAGGGATTGTCTGCATTGAGCATTTCAATACCATTTCCGTGAAACTTAGTCTCGCCTTCATAGACCAGCAGAAATTCAAAATCCGGATCGTAAAAGAACATCGGAGTATAGGTTATGATCAAAACTGAAAAGTTGTAATTGCGTACATCTTCTTTCAACAATTGGAGAAAACGCTCACGAGCCAGCGGGCACTGGGCATCCATTGCCGAATGAATAATAACTATCTCAGGACGGTTGATAATGGCACGGATGTAGGCAGCCCTCAATGATTCGCTTCGCCCAAGTTTCTGCGGCCGGGCATCCGCCACATGCAGCATTTCATAACGCTTTAATAGTGGTTCAACCTGATCGATAATCTGATGATTCTTCATGGTCGTGTGATAACGCAATGGCAGAGCAATGTTTTCAAACACAGACTGGTTATTGATCAATGAAAACATCGGGGCGACAAACCCTATTTTTGAGCGAATTTTCTCAAGCTTACGCTGATCAGTACAATCTATCTGCTGGCCGTGAAAAAAAACATGGCCGGAATCTGGGGCCGCCTGCCCTGTGCAAAGTTCAACTGCCAGTTCCATACCGCACCCTTCAGGGCCGAATGCGATCGTCACTTGACCGGCAAGTAATCTGAACGACAGATTTTGTACCTTCTTCTTCGACTGTTGATCTAAATAATAAACACTCTGAAGACTCAGTATCTCCCCGGGCAAATTCTCTGGCACGTTAAATTATCGGACATTTCGCCCTAAATGGCAAGCGAGATTGTCAGAAATCTGTACCATTCCCGGTAAAAACTTCAGTAAAGGATTGACTGCCAAGAATCATTTTTGTATATTATCTGTAAATCCGTATTTAATCACTAAGACAACGGATAAAGCGAGGGATTATGCTGAAACGAGTAGGACTCTTTATTCTGACCAACGTATTGGTTATTGCGACAATTTCAATAATTATGCAGGTTTTCGGTATTGAAAGTTATCTCTCTGATACCGGAATCAATTACTTTTCATTGCTTGTTTTCTGTTCGATCTGGGGTATGGCCGGGTCTTTCATTTCTCTGGCATTGTCAAAATTCATGGCTAAAAAAGCGATGGGTGTAAAGATCATTCAACCGGGGGCAGCAAGCGGAGTAGAAGCAGAGCTGGTCGAGATGGTGCACCGTCTGGCACAAACTGCAAATCTGCCCAAAATGCCTGAAGTGGGCATCTATGAATCTCCCGAAGTCAATGCCTTTGCAACCGGCCCTTCGAAATCAAACTCTCTGGTTGCGGTATCTTCTGGTTTACTCAATCATATGAACCGGTCAGAAGTGGAAGGTGTTTTAGGCCATGAAGTTGCACACATTGCCAATGGGGACATGGTCACCATGACCCTATTGCAAGGGGTGATCAACGCATTCGTCATGTTCCTCTCGAGAATTCTGGCATATGCGGTGAGTAACTTTCTGCGCAATGATGAGGGGGGAATATCTTATGCCCTGCATTTTGTTTTTGTAATCGTATTTGATATTGTCTTCACATTGCTTGGTAGTATTGTTGTGGCCGCCTTTTCCCGCTATCGAGAATTCCACGCCGATGCTGGCAGTGCCGGTTTTGCCGGCCGAGAAAAAATGATTGCTGCACTGCAGAAACTGAAATCGTACAGTGAGCGGGTTGATCAAAACTCTGCTCCTGCAATGAATGCCTTCAAAATAGCAGGGAAATCAAAATGGCTGGCAATTTTTTCAACCCACCCGGCACTCGAAGATAGAATCAAGAGACTGCAAGGCGCCATGTAATCTCTGACTCCACAGCATACTGCGGATAACACCGCAGTATGCAACTACGATCTGCCCTTCACGAAACGCTGCCTTAATCACCGCGATACAAAAATCAACAAATTACTGCTTTACGAAAGTAACCGGCCAAATGAAGTAGAGCCGTGAGAAAAATAAATCTGAACTTTCTGCTTGGCGGCCTCATACTGGCAACTGCTTCGCTCGGCATCACTCCCCTCTTTGCCTATACTGTTGAAACGATTCCGAATATGCGCTTATCAGGCGGATGGATTGCTGACCCCGATAATATTATTCCGGAAGCAGAAGAAACCCAGATAAACCAGATTTTATCTGCAATCGAAACAGATTTGACTGCAGAGGTCGGGATTGTCGTGGTCAACTCAATAGGCGAAGCAGTTCCCCGCACCTTTGTACATGAATTATTTAACCTGTGGGGGGTCGGCAAAAAGAATAAAGACAATGGCCTCTTATTGCTCCTGGTTATCGATCAAAAAAGATGGGAAGCAGAAACGGGTTATGGTCTCGAAGGCGTACTGCCCGATGTCACACTGAAAAGACTCGGTGAGAAGAGCTTCCCGGCACACTTCAGAGCCGGAAACTATGGCACCGGACTTCTGGAATTTACCCGCGCCTTAGACCAGATGTTACGCAACAATGCAGATGAGGTAAGAGAACCGACAACAACTCAACGGCCAATTGCTGTTTCGTATTTTGATGATGTCTTTACAGAATGGTTCTATATCAACCTGCAGTTTTTTATTGCCTGTGCCCTGTTGTTCTTTGGACTGTACGCCTACCTCTCCCGTCAAAAATCAAGATCCCAAAAAGAGAAGGGAGATAATTCTCTTGAAATCAAACTCGAAGACAAGTATTACTACTATTCCATTTTACCTGTTGTTTTTGGCTTATACATTATCGCTCCATATTTGACCTTCTTTAATTTTACTCTCGAGTTTATTATAGCATTTCTGAGCGTGCTTATCCCCAGTGCAGGACTCGCCTATGCAGTTCTACAATTTCTGAAATTTAGAAAAATAAACAACTCCGAAACTGTAATCCATCCGTACCGAAAAATTCAGATTCTCGAAAAAATGTTCGGTAAAAGTGGGTCAGTCGTAAAATTGACCGTTTTTTCGCTGGTACCTCTGCTGATTCTCTTTTTCTTCAGTTATAACCTATTCCACAGTTCAAAGTCAATTGCCATTGCGTTTGTGGCGCTTGCTGCAGGTGCAATATACTTCTGGTATTTCATAATCCGCAGCAAATTGCGCAAGGCACCTCGGGCTTGTGTAAAATGCAGTACAATCGTACCAGAACGTCTTTCTGAAAAAGAAGATGATATCTTTTTATCTTCAGGTCAGAAAACCGAAGAGCAGATCGGCTCTGTGGACTATGATGTCTGGGTATGCCCCACGTGCAGCCACCATGAAATCTACACATTTGACGCATGGTTTACAAAGTATGATAGATGTCCCCAGTGCTCTTACAAAACAAAATACATGTCTGGCTCAGTAACTTTAGTCTCACCAACCTGTACCAGTTCTGGCAAAGGTCGCAGGGATTATGCCTGTAAACATTGTACCTACACAGCCAGTGAAACCTACACCATTCCGGCTAGAAACTGTGAAAGCTCAAGCAGCTCCAGTTCATCTGGCGGTTACAGTTCTGGCTCATCTGGTTCAAGCGGAAGCTGGGGAGGCGGCAGCTCAGGTGGCGGTGGCGCCGGAGGAAGCTGGTAAATTTTCAAATTCAGCAACAATCATATCACCCAGATGAAAATGCCGGGCCATTTCATCAAAAACCGTCTTTGAAAATTTAAACATGAGGTCCGGATTCTCGCGGGAGGTCAAACCTGAACCATAGGTAAATGATCTCTGCATCTGCAATCCGTAGCGGGATGCCCAGTCGCGCAGAGAATCTTTGGTAAAATAATAGAGATGTTCAGGAACATTCAAATAGCGCCAATTTTGACCTTGAAATCGCGCAAAAAATCCCAGATGGCAGGTCGAAATATATAATTTCCCGCCAGGCTTTAAAATTCTGGAAATTCGACGAAAGAATTCTCCTGGTTCGGGTAAATGTTCAATACTGGCCCAAAGGGTCACAAGATCAAAACTGTGTGACTTAAAAGGAGTCGTTAAAAAATCACCCTGGTGTAATTTTAAATTTCGCGATTTGCCAATTGCTACCATTTCTGGTGCAACGTCAATGCCCTCACCACACCAGCCGTGCTGATTGAACCACTCGACGGCATGCCCCGCAGCACAACCTATATCGAGAACTTTTTTGAGACTCCCGAGATTCTTTTCCCAATCATAAAACTTGAGGTCGCGCAGATTCTTTTCCAGAGTATAAACAATACTCTTTTTGACAGCCTCTGAAGCGTAGTCTGCATAACCTCTATCGGTTCGGGCATGAAAATAAGAACCGGTATACAGTTTCTCAAGTTCTTCTGCAGTCGGGCGGGGATATACCTGCCACAGACCACAACCGGTACATTCTTCAATAGCATAGATAGAAGAATCTGACCCTTCTTTTGAGAACAGGGAATGCACAGAGTTGCCGCATGCACTGCAGACTCTGGCATTCTCTTTATCGTTGATCTTAGTCGACTCCGATGATGTGAACAACATTGGTTGTGGCAGATCCGCCGATATTCAGGGTGGCTACGCGCTTGGCATTTTTCACCTGATAGTCACCTGCACTGCCGGTGACCTGTTTGTAGGCATCGAGCAACTGTCTAGCTCCGGTTGCACCAACCGGATGACCTGCGCCAATTAAGCCGCCTGAAGGGTTGAAGGGAAGTTTTCCGCCGATGCGAATATCCCCTTTTTCAATCGCTTTCCAGGCTTCGCCGGGAGCAGCAAGTCCGAAATGCTCAATTGCAGCATATTCTGAAGTTGTAAAACAATCATGGGTTTCAACTGCATCAAGATCTTTTGCACCTTTGATACCTGCACGTTTGTAAGCATCTGTGATTGCCTTACGGGTATGTGGCAATGCATATACCTTTTTGCCTGATGACTTACTCTGCGCCAGTCTGGCTTCCATAGCCTTATCATCAAATAATATCGGTGCGGTTGCATGTCCCCACCCCTGAATATAGGGCAGGTTTTTAAGTTTTAAACCATGTTTTTTTGCGTACTTTTCGGCAAACTTTTCAGAGGCCAGAAAGATACTCGCTGCGCCGTCAGTAACCTGTGAGCAGTCGGTAATCCGAATTATACCGCCCACTGCCATGTTATACTGGCCTGTTGAGCATGCATGCTCTTTACTCATATACCAGTCGCGGGTTTGGGCTTTAGGGTTCTTTCTTGCATTTTCATAGTTAATCGCTGAGATTTCTGCCAGATGTTCATACTTGAGACCATAGAGTTCTTCGTAAAGGTTGCCCAGTTTACCAAACAGTTTCGGAAACGGAAACTCAACCCCTTTTGCCTCTTTCTCATACCAGGCTGCAGTTCCGAGAAAATCACCGCCACGCTTTGAGTCTACACTCTTCATCATTTCTACACCGACAATCATCGCCAGATCGTAAATACCTGCTTCAATTTCTGCTCTGGCCATGAGGGTCGCTATCGCGCCCGATGCGCACGCAGCTTCATGACGGGAGGTTGGTTTGCCACGCAGATCTTCGCTATTATTGACAGCCATTGCGCCCATATGTCCCTGCATGGTGTATAGACCGCCGGCAAAGTTCCCAACGTGAATCGTGTCCACATCTTTGGGTTTAATGCTTGTTGCGGCAAAGGCTCCGTCCATGGCTTCCATCATCAATGCATTCAGGCCTTTTCCTTCTTTTGACCAATTACGGGCGAAATCTGTCTGGTAACCGCCCAATATGTATACTTTTTTTCCCATTTGATTCTCCTCGTTTAGCGTCCGATCAAAAACCGGCTGATATCCGGAATTTGGCATTTGTTTTTCTTCTCATTTTTCGTGAGTTCGGCAGGAACCGGCAGTTTTTCTTTTACCATCAGTTTGGCTGTTTCTTCACCACCGCCCAGCAGCTGTACCCAACCTGAGGCAGGCATCCAGCTGAAGCCCGATGACATTACCCGGTCGATACCATGTATACCATCTTCGAGCGGGGTTACTTCGCCGATTCTCGCATAACTGTATGACACATAGCCTAGAATAAAATGTCTGACAATGGCCGCCTCTTCGCCGGGCTCATTCTTAATAATATCCACTGCGGCACTGTATAGACCATCATAGATGAGGCCTTTGACTTTCTCAACCCAGTCGAGCTTGTATTTCTCAGCGGGTTTGAACGACAAAGTACTGATATCCAATACTGTTTTATTTTTATTTTCGTCCCGATTGAAAAAGCCGCCGGCCCCTCGTGCCTTACGGCCCAGCATCCCGCGTTCGATCATGGTATGCATATAGGCAGGCATTTTGTAGGTTTCTATTCTTTCATCTTTCACATTTGCATAAACGTTCTCGACAATTGCTTTATGAACATCCAGACCAACCAGATCTATCGTGGCCAAAGGTGGCATTGCCCGCCCGGTGTATGGCCCAAGCAGATAATCAATTTTTTCAACGCCGTATTTTTCTGCGTATAAGGCGGCTTCGTTCAGGAATTGAAAGCCAATGCGGTTACCGGCAAATGCAGGTACATCATGGGTTACGATATTCGCACGGCCAAGAACTTCATCACAAAATTTTGTAACAAATTTACGCACATCTTTGCTGACATTAGGATGAAAAATCAACTCATTGGCCAGTAACTTACCTGGAGGGTTATAAAAATGCGTACCCATAAAATGTGCTTGAAAATCGGGATCACGTCCCTCTGCCATCGCTCGTATGGACAATCCAGAAGAAACTGTCGAGACAATACTGCCTTTCTTTCTTACTTTTTCTATACGTGAGAAAAATTCATTTTTAATATTCATGTCTTCTGCGAGTCCTTCAAAGATCCAGTCACAATCTGGTATTTCTTTTTCAAGATCATCATAAGAACGGGGAGTAATTACATCGCGCAGAACATCACTGCGGGCCTGACCAACAGCAGCGTCAATACCTGCCTGGGCTTTTTCTACACTGCGTGCAAAATAGACGCACTGGATTCCGGCCTGGGCGAATATGCCGCCAGACAGCGATCCCATATTGCCACTGGCACCTAAGACCGCAATTTTTTTTATTTTTTGCATTGATTTCCCTCCAATTCAAGCGTGGTTAGGGAAGGTTTTACAAAGTTTGCCACACAGACAAGTAGAATACGATCAACGCGTTCTGCGAGATTATTGCAAACAACTAAGGAATCTCTGAAAAAATGCATGGAGGGACTTTTTCAGAGGTTACCTAAAAAGAAGGCAAAGGGCGATATGCCATTTGCCATTGAACATCAAAGAGAAATATTAGTTTTTACAGGCTCAGGATGGCTTGTTGATTTCAACCCCGGGTCTGTTCAAATGAGGGGAATAAAATGGTACCTGTCCCGGTTTGTCCCTCAAAAGTTCTTCCCCATTGACCAGGGCCAGCTGCAGAACATTTCTCATGTGCTCCACAAAATGAAATCTCAGGTGTTCCCGCACATTGGCCGGAATTTCATCCAGGTCTTTGCGATTATCCCGCGGACAAATAATATCCGTAATACCGCCCCGATACGCTGCCAGGCTCTTCTCTTTAAGACCGCCGATTGGCAATGCCAGACCTCTTAAAGTTATTTCTCCCGTTAAAGCAAAGTTTCCCGGTACGGGTTGCTGGGTTATTGCTGAAATCAGAGTCAATGCCATCGCAAGCCCGGCTGAGGGCCCGTCTTTCGGAATGGCCCCTTCAGGTACATGCAGAAAAATATCTGTACGGTCAAAGAAGTCGTCACTTAAATTCAACCGATGCCCCATTGATCGTACAAAACCTAGTGCGGTATTGGCAGATTCTTTCATTACATCCCCAAGATTACCGGTCAAGATCAGCTTTCCTTTACCGTGGGCCAATGCAGCCTCAATATTCATGATGTCCCCGCCGGCAGAGGTCCAGGCTAGACCATGAACCTGGCCGACCGTGGCCTCTTTTTCCCGAACATTGATTCGAAATTGGGGCACTCCCAAATACTTCTCTATCGATGTTTTATCGAGTTCATACTCGGTAATTTCTTTGCCAGCCAAACGACTTTCGAGAAATTCCCGGGCAATACGGCGGGTAATGCGGCCTATTTGGCGATCAAGCTCTCGTACCCCTGCTTCCCGGGTATACCCTCGAATAATGCGGGCGATGCTTTTATTGTTAAAATCAATTTTCAGTTCTTTTGTGCCTGTGTTTTCCATCTGGCGGGCAATGAGATAGCGACGGGCAATCTGGATTTTCTCCATTTCTGTATAGCCCGAGAGACGAACAATCTCAAGTCGATCTTGCAGCGGTTCGGGAATACTGTGCACTACATTGGCAGTACACAGAAACAGCACTTGGGAAAGATCGTATGGCAGTTCCATATAGTGGTCGGTAAATTCTGAATTCTGTTCAGGATCCAGGACTTCGAGTAAAGCGGCGGATGGATTTCCCCGGTAGTCAGAGGACATTTTATCAATTTCATCGAGTAAAATTACGGGATTCACCGTGCCTGCTTTTTTCATTGTCGAGATAATTCTGCCGGGCAATGCCCCGATATAAGTACGACGGTGGCCGCGTATCTCGGCTTCGTCTCTTACCCCACCCAGAGAAATTCGGGCAAATGTTCTGCCCAGACATTTGGCCAGAGATTTAGCCAGCGAAGTTTTGCCAACCCCGGGAGGACCAACTAAACACAGCACCGGACCCGGACTGTTCGGACGCAATTGTCGAACCGCGATAAATTCGAGAATTCGGTCTTTAATTTTTTCCAGACTATAATGACTCTCTTCGAGAATCTCTGCCGCTACCTGCATATCTGCAGCGTCTATTGTGAGATCATCGGCATGACCACCCCAGGGTAAATCGAGAATCCAGTCGAGATAATTGCGAACGACGGTCGATTCAGCAGACAGTGGCGGCATTTTTTCAAGGCGCTTTAATTCTGTCTCTGCGCGACTCTTTACCTCGTCTGGCAGGTTTCTGTCTTCAATCTTCTGCCGATAAGCATCAAATTCATCAGGCTCACCTTCGCTCATCTCATCGCGAATTACTTTCATCTGCTCATTGAGATAAAAATGCCGCTGCATTTTATCCATTTGAGAGCGAACTTTTTCCTGAATTCTGTTCTCGAGTTGCTGCAGTTCTACCTGCCCTTCAAGGGATGTTTTTACTTTCTCGATTCGTTCTGTAAGCTGTAAGGTCTCAAGAATATTCTGTTTTTGCTGAAATGAAATGGGCAACAGATGTGCGATAGAATCTGTAATATGCAGAGGATCTTTTTTCTGGTTCAATTCTGCGATAAATTCGGGGGCTACAGTTGAATTGTCTTTATTGAAAGTTTCGAATGCAGTTTGCAGCTTTTCAAGAGATCGCGCAGCAATTTCAGCTTCTCTACTACCCTCTTTGGGCAGTTCGACGGTTACCGGTGAAACCAGCGCAGAGGCAAAAGTTTCCTGTTCTTCGATTTCAGCCAGTTCAACACTGTGCAAACCTTCTACCAGAATTTTGAATGTGCCATCGGGCATTTTCAACAGCTGCAGAATCTCAACTACCGTTCCGATTGCAAACAGGTCTTCCCGTGCCGGTAACACTGTGTCTGTTTTTTGCTGGGTAAAAACGGCCAGCAGACGATTGCCATCCATCGCCAGTCGAACCGCTTCCATAGAACGATCACGACCGACATAGAGAGAAGATACACTGCGCGGGAAGAGTACCATATCGCGCAGTGGTAACAGGGGGTATTTTACAAAAGATTTTTTTTCATGCATACAAAGTCTCAGGCCATTTTCTCAGGGGGTATGAGAAAATTATCGTCTTCCTGAGAATTCTCTTTAGCTTCTTCTTTGGCTTTACGCCGGTTTTTGTCTGCTTCAGAGAGAAACATGATCTGTGGACGTTCCCCTTTGGTAACGACTTCTTCATTGATAATGACCTCTGATACCCCTTTCATAGAAGGAATTTCAAACATTAAATCATTCATCAATTCTTCCATAATGGCCCGCAGACCACGGGCACCCGTCTCCCGCTTGAGGCCCAATCGGGCAATTTCTCGAATTGCCTCTTCTGTAAAGGTCAGCTTCACGCCTTCAATTTCAAAGATGGCTTGAAACTGCTTCACCAGGGCGTTTCTGGGCTCAGAAAGAATCTGCACCAGCATATCTTCATCGAGCGGGTCTAAAGAACGAACTACAGGCAACCGGCCAATAAACTCGGGTATTAAACCATATTTCATTAAATCGTCAGGGGTAGTCATTCTCAAGAAACGAAAGCGCTCAGTCTTTTTCTTGGATTTGACCTGGCTGTCAAAACCCATTGAGGTCTTCTCTACTCTCTGGCGAATAATATCTTCGAGGCCTTCAAATGCCCCGCCGCAGATAAACAGAATGTTTTTCGTATTGATATGCAAAAACTCCTGATGAGGGTGTTTTCGCCCGCCCACCGGCGGAACATTGGCAACTGTACCTTCGAGAATTTTCAAAAGTGCCTGCTGTACACCTTCACCCGAAACATCGCGCGTGATTGACGGGTTATCGCCCTTGCGAGCCACCTTATCAATTTCATCAATATAGATGATACCCATTTCTGCTTTCGCAACATCCTGTTCTGCGTTCTGGTAAAGACGCAACAGTATATTCTCTACGTCTTCGCCGACATAACCGGCCTCAGTAAGAGCTGTCGCATCAACGATTGCAACCGGAACATGCAAAATTTTGGCAAGTGACTGGGCCAGGAGCGTCTTGCCCGAGCCCGTGGGACCGATCAGCATGATGTTTGATTTTTCTATTTCGACATGGGTTTTCTCTGCCTGTCCGGACTTTTTAGCCTTTGCTGCCGGTTTTTTCTGGTCATGGTTCAGCCGTTTATAGTGATTATAAACCGCTACTGACAGTGCTCTTTTCGCTTCATCTTGCCCGATTACAAATTCATCGAGGAACTGCTTAATTTCTTTCGGTTTTGGCAGATTCTTAAAACCTGTCGAGGGAGTCCCCGAGTCTTCATCTTCACTGAGAATCTGATTGCAAAGTTCAACACATTCGTCGCAGATAAAGACTGCGGGACCGGCAATTAACCGGGAAACTTCATTCTGCTCTTTACCACAGAAACTGCAGTAGTAATTATCATTTGAGTTTTTCTTTTTTTCCATGAAAGTTACTCCTGGCTACGGCTTTCAATAATTGTATCAATGATTCCGTATTTGAGAGATTCTTCGGCATTCATATAAAAGTCCCGGTCTGTCTGTTGTTCGATTTTTTCGAGAGACTGGGAGGTATGCTTGGTATAGATTCTGTTCAACGTATCCCGAATGCGCAGTACTTCATTGGCCTGTATCTCAATATCTGTTGCCTGACCACTCGCCCCGCCCAATGGTTGGTGCATATGAATTCGAGAGTGAGGTAACGCTGCCCGCTTGCCCTTGGTTCCGGCGGCAAGCAGCAAAGCAGCAATATTGCTTGCTGAACCCAGACAGACCGTGCGTACATCGGGACGAATCAATTGCATGGTATCGTAGATAGCAAGCCCTGAAGCTATATATCCGCCGGGAGAGTTGATATAGATGTAGATATCTTTCTCGGGATCTTCTGATTCCAGAAACAGCAGCTGGGCAATGATGATGTTTGCATAGGCATCATCAATTCCGTAGCCTAGAAAAATGATTCTGTCTTTTAAAAGACGGGAATAAATATCATATTGCCGTTCTCCGCGGCTTGTCTGTTCAATTACTATTGGTGCGTATGCCATTGTTCTCCTTTACGACGATTTCAATCGAGCTGTAAATAAAATATAATCTAATCCTGTTAGGTTTGTCCAGTATCCGTGTTTTTATGCTGCAGTGCCAAAATGGTGATAATGACACTTGAAACGAAAAAGGCCATCCACCCTGCCCAAAAAACTGTCGATATCCAGTTTTGCCACTGGGCAAAGGCAATTACTGCCCCGATCCCGCACGACAGCCACCAGCCTACACACTTGGGACAGCGGGACCAACGGTACAGGTAACTTTGCCACAGTTTTCCCGTTTCATTCAGATTCAGAAATGGGATTGCCGGGAAAAGCCGGGTTGCACAGAAAAAGGCAATCGGGACAGTCATCGCCGCTGCTACGGCCATTTTAATCAGAAATACTTTGTTTGCCACTGCCCACATTAAAAAGTTTTCAGTACCAATACTCTTTACCAGAAATACGGATGCCAACAGCAGGATTCCTAAATGCCGAATCAGCATAGCCCGAATTTAGAGACATAATATGGCCCGTCAAGGCAAAAGGTTTAACTCTTTACACCGCCATTTGAGTTGACGGCCTGCACTTATGGCCGGTTTCCCACTGGAAGAGCTTAAAGAGAAATACCGGGGGTGGAAATCCACCCCAATTGAGGTCAAGTTGATCTCTGCGACCCAATCTCCCTACGACACCTCAGCGGCTTCTGCCCGTACCTGCTATAGTTCAAATGGACTTTTGTTGCCGGCCGACATGCGAAAATCAGAAAAATCTCTCGAAACTGCACGCAGGGTCGCAAAATCAACTTTAAAATCTGGTCATTTAACGACCCGACAGCATGCTCATTTTATCTTTGGCATCACCGGTGCTTCGCGAAATGTAATCTGGCAGGTTTTTCATTCTCATCCTTACTATAATTCTGAGCAGGTTTCCCAGCGCTATGTTCCCATAAAGAATGACCGCTCGTGGTATACCCTGCCGCCTGAACTTGCTGAACACAGTGAAATCACCAGTTTTTTTGACAATGCACATCGGGATTATGAAAAACTGATTGAACTCTTAGAACCCAGGGTATCCGAAATTTATTTTTCCATTCATCGATTGAAAGCCAGACAGCCGGATGCACACCGCACAGATATTCGTAAGCGCTGCATGGAAATTGCCCGCTACGTTATGCCTCTCGGTACCAATGCCTATTTTTACCATACGATAAGCGCACTTACCCTGCTTCGCTATGCAAAAATGATCGAACATTTTGCAAACCCTGAAGCAGCCGCGATAATCCTGCAAATGGTAGAGCTGGTGCTCGAAATTGATCCGGATTTTGCACTGGAACTCACCGAACCTTTACCAGAAAGACAGCTTGAAACTGACCCGATAGAAAATCATCGCCGGAATGCTGAATTTGATAAAGCCATGAATGGTCAGTACGCTCGCTTTGTATCTGGCCCGGGTTCCATAGATTCTATCTTAGACCTTGCTGAAGCGGCATTGGGCTACCGTCCAGAATTAGCCGATCTACTGGATTCTGCCCGCAACAGTCTGCCGGGTGAGACTTTATATCCGGTGAGTATGGATGAACTTAGCCGCACCTTGAATCATCTCCATTTTACGTTCCAGAAAAAATTGTCCCATACCGCAGATTCCCAGGAACAGCGACATCGCACCTTGCCGGGTTTACGCCCCGACCTTGCGACAACGCTGGTTGTGAAACCAGATTATATTGTACCTGCTCTGTTGCGCGAGGTACCTGCAGCCGGTGAATATTTTCAGGAAAGCATGCACAAAACCTTTTCTCTACTGGAAAAACTGTATGAGCGGGGCATATCTGCCCGCAACCTCACCTATCTTCTGCCCAATGCCTATCCCATTCGCTTTGTTGAAAGCGGTGATCTGTTGAATTTTTATCATAAATGGAAAGCCCGCCTGTGCTATAATGCACAGGAAGAAATTTTCTATTCTGCTCTCGACGAGGTTCGCTCTCTGCAGAGCAGATATCCTGAATTGTATGAACTGTTGGGACCGCCCTGTAAAGTGCGTTCTCATTTGAAACCACGCTGCCCGGAAGGCGATCATTTCTGTGGCATCAAGGTCTGGCAGATTCCCATGCAGGAATATAACCGCATTTTGTAACTTCTAAAATTGATCCTGACCTCAAGTTGATTACTATATAAACACTTTGACACTAATTTGTGATATCCAATTGCCGCGTTTGCTGGCATCGGTCTTGCCTGAGACTGCAAATGGCCCGTTATCGGGTACAACGTAGAAAGGAGATATATATGACGAGATTACGATTGCCAGTATTGGTGCTCGCGGCTGCTTTAGTAGCCCAGGTCTCATTGGGATTAGCAAATGAATCCCTTTGGGCACAAGAAGCCCCCGCACCTGAAGTTACTGCCCCTGCTCCAGAAGCAGATCCGGGAGTATCTGCAGAAATGTTCACCGTGAACAATACCTGGATGATGGTTGCCACCTTTTTGGTATTCATCATGCACTTAGGCTTTGCCTCTATTGAGAGCGGTCTTTGCCAGGCAAAGAACACTGTGAATATTCTGTTCAAAAATACTATGATTGTGGCCATAGGTCTTTTGACTTACGCAATTATGGGATTTAATTTAATGTATCCAGGAGATGCCTGGATGATGGGTAAATACCTTGGCTTTGCCGGATTCGGAATTTTTACCGATGATGCAGGTATTACCAGCGCTTATAACGTAGGCTATACCTACTGGACTGACTTCCTGTTCCAGGGTATGTTTGCGGCAACAGCAGCAACAATTGTTTCAGGAGCTGTAGCAGAGCGTATTAAATTAGGACCTTTCCTGATTTTCTCAACCTTGTTTGTAGCAGTTGTGTATCCTATTATCGGTTCATGGAAATGGGGTGCAGGCTGGTTAGATGAATACGGTTTTTATGACTTCGCCGGTTCTACTCTGGTTCACAGTGTAGGCGGATGGGGTGCATTGGCCGGTGTAATTCTGCTTGGGCCACGTCTGGGCAAATACAAAGAAAACGGTACTATAAAACCAATTCTAGGACACAATATGCCATTGGCTGCCATTGGTATGTTCCTGCTCTGGTTAGGCTGGTTCGGATTCAACGGCGGTTCTGTACTATCAGCTGATCCCGGTCTGGTATCATTTGTACTGGTAACTACTTCACTGGCTGCTGCCTCTGGTATCGTTGGCGCAGTAACTGTTTCATGGATCGTCAGTAAGAAACCTGACCTCTCAATGGCCTTAAACGGTGCATTGGCTGGTCTGGTTGGTATTACTGCAGGTGCAGACTCTGTTTCTGTAATGAGTTCAGTTATCATTGGTTTAATCGCCGGTGCAATTGTATTCTTTTCAGTAATTACACTGGATAAATTAAAACTGGATGACCCGGTAGGTGCTATCTCTGTTCACCTTGTGTGTGGTATTTGGGGTACATTGGCAGTGGGAATCTTCAGCGGTAATGCTGATCACACCTTCATGAAACAATTGGTAGGTGTTTTAGCAGCAGGTGCCCTGGCATTCCCGGCAGCCTTTATCTTATTCCTGTTACTCAAACTTACTACAGGTATTCGAGTAGACCGTGAAGAAGAGCTGAAAGGCCTCGACGTTGGTGAACACGGACAAGAAGCGTATGCTCAGTTCCAGATCTTCACTGTAGATTAATAGGAGTTAAACATGAAATTAATAACAGCAGTTGTTCAGCCACATAAGCTGAAAGATGTGAAAGACTCCCTGGCCAAAGCGGGCATTACCAAAATGACGGTATCAAACGCTCTTGGTTGCGGACAGCAAAAAGGCTATGACGAAACCTATCGTGGGGTCGTACATGAAGTCAATTTGTTGAAAAAAGTGGAATTGCAGATCGCAGTCAACGATGATTTCGTTGAACCCACTATCAAAGCGATCATCGATGGTGCCCGTACAGGCAATATCGGCGACGGAAAGATTTTCGTTTCTGATATCAAAGACGTAATTCGTATTCGCACAGGCGAACGCGGAAACGAAGCTATCGGTTAATTAAATAAGAGTCTGAGATTCTTATTTAGAAAAGCCCCGCATTGCGGGGCTTTTTTTTTAACCGGTATTGCGCATACCGGCTGCAATGCCATTGATCGTAACCAGCAATGCCCGGCGAAACCGGTCATCCGTATCATCTTCCCGCAGTCTGCGCAAAAGTTCTACCTGTAAGAGATGAATCGGGTCAAGATAGGGAGTACGAATATCAATCGAACGGCGCAGTGCTTCATTGAGCGCCAACAGGTCGTGCTGGCCGGTTACCATCAGCAGAGCCTGGGTGCTCTTTTCCAGTTTGGCACGAATTTCCTGTCCAATAAATTTTTTATCGGCGTCGACTAAGACTGCATCATAGCGGGCGGCAATCTGTGCATCGGTTTTTACCAGCACCATCTCAATTAAATCAACCGTTGATCTGAAAAACGGCCAGTCCCGATACATCTGCAAAATCTCTTCCCGGTGTTCACTCTCAAGCATAGGAATAACAGCACTGCCAAAGCCCAACCAGGTGGGCAGTAAAACCCTGGTCTGTGTCCAGGCGAAAATCCAGGGAATGGCGCGCAGAGATTCAAGACCCCCGCCCTGCTTTCTTTTCGCAGGTCGAGAACCGATATTCAGATAAGACAATTCTGATTCGGGGGTTGCCTGCCTGAAATACGCGACAAAATCTTTTGTGTGTTTTACCAGAGTTTCATACTGTTCGCGGGAAAGGTCGGCCATTGTTTGCATGAGTTTGCGCCAGTTATGTTCAGGTGAAGCCGGCGGACGCAAGGTAGCCTGCAGGACCGCCGTAGTGTAGATTTCAAGTGAGCGAAAAGCAATGCCCGGCATACCGAATTTTGCCTGAATCATTTCTCCCTGTTCAGTAACCCGCAGAACTCCGTTGACCGCCCCTGGCGGCTGAGAGAAAATTGCAAGATAGGTTGGCCCTCCGCCCCTGCCTACCGTACCACCACGACCATGAAAAAGATTCAGCTTGATATTGCTTTCCCTGGCTATGCGTACCAGGTTTTCCTGAGCCTGGTATAACTCCCAGGCAGCAGAGAAACGACCGGCATCTTTTGCTGAATCGGAATAACCAATCATGATTTCCTGTCGATCGCCAATATGCTTTCGATACCAGTCAATTGAGAACAGCTGTTCTAAAATTGAGCCTGCATTGCGCAGATCTTCGACAGTTTCAAACAGTGGCACAACCCTCAGATGGGGCTGGCGTCCAGTGGCTTTTTGCAAAAGCTCTACCACCAGAACATCTGAAGCCTTTTTGGCCATTGAAATAACGTATGCACCAAGTGCTTCAGTTCGAATGCCTGACAAAGCTTTAAAGGTTTCAATTACATCTCGAACTTCGGGGGATGTCGGCAGATTTTCAGGAATCAATGGCCGTTTACTCTGCAATTCATTAACCAGAAATTCTATCTTTTGATCTTCACTCCACTCCAGATATGACCCGATACCCAAATGAGTTGTAATTGCATCCATCGCTGCGGCATGGCGACTGCTTTCCTGTCGAATATCGAGTTGTACCAGAGAGAGACCGAAAACACTGGCCCGGCGCAATAAGTCGAGCAGCCTCCCTTCGGCAATATTGCCATAGCCGCATTCTTTGAGGGAAGAATAAATAATGTGCAGATCATTGTAAAAAACGCCGCTCTCCCGGTAATACTCTACCCGCTGGGCTACCTTACCTGCCAGTAAAGTCTCAAGTCTGTTGCGGGTAACCTGCATTTTTTCAATAATAATGCGTAAATATTCCCGATAGGGTTCATGTGCTTCGCGGACTTTTGAGCGCAGATCTTCATTGCAGCGAATCATTGAAAGTTCAAACTTCAGTTTTTCGAGTTCAGCAATGTAGAGTCCGGTAGCCATCCATTGAGAAATATAACAGACGCGTCGGGTAATTTCGGGAGTTACATTCGGATTTCCGTCTCTGTCACCTCCCATCCAGGAACCAAAACGAAATGGAGCAGCATGGGGACCCAGGCCCTTCCCGGTAAATTTTTTCAAGGTTTCATCAAGATGACGAATATAGTCTGGAACCGACTCCCACAGACTCTGCTCAAAAATCAAAAGACCAGAGTATGCCTCTTCAGACGGGGTCGGTTTCTGTGTGCGAATTTCATCCGTTCCCCAGATGCTGGTCAAAATGCGCTTTAAGTCTTCTGTGAGTTTGTTCTTTTCACGAATTGTCAGATCTTCCCGATCTCTTTTGTGCAGTATTTTGGCAATTTCTACATATTTGAGAAGTAACGTTCTACGCACTGCCTCGGTGGGATGAGCAGTAAGCACAAGTTCAATTTCCTGCTTGCAGACAGCTTCATATAAATGTTCGGGAGAAATTCCCGATTGCAGCAATTCTGTAAAAGTGGCTTCAAGAGATGCTCTCTGCGGAGTAGACTTGGGGTTGCGCAGATAAAAGCGGCGACGGCGCACGCGATGGTGCTGTTCGGCGATATTGGCCAGTGAAAGTATGTATGTAAATGCTCGGGCAACCGGTATCATCTGTTCTACCGGCAGTTTTTGCAGATAACTTTGCAGGCTTACAAAACTTTCTTCAGAGGCCGAACGCGACTCCCGCGAGAGCTGTCGAATCTTTTCAACAAGTTCATATACCTGTTCTCCCTCTTGTTCGCGAATCGTTTCTAATAAGACAGAATTTAAGAACCGTACATCATCTCGCAGATAAGAATGTGCATCCATATTCATAACGGACGCTAACAAACGACTGCGAATGACGAACAGAAATTTTTGAGCCGGGTAATGGTATGATTATATTTTTATGACAAAATATTATCTGAGAACTGTATCAAGATACTGCATTCTCTGGATTGTTTTCTGATAATAAGGGCTCTTTTCTGAATAGAGTCTGAGTGCTTCCCGATAATACTGTCGGGCAATGCCATATTCATTTTTCATTTCATGCAGCATGCCAAAATTATAATAGATATGGGGATACTCCCGATCAATTTCTGCTGCCCGCATGAGGCTGTCCCGCGCAGACTGCCACAAACCTAACTCTGCTTTTGTTCGGTAATAGCGCATATAAATGGTTGCCATATTCAACCAGGCCGATTTATGGCGTCGGTTCAACGCTACGGTTTTCTCAAAATATTTCAAGGCATCGTCATATCGCGCCATACTCAAGTACAGCGCCCCAAGATTATAAGTCGCGTCATAAGATTGCGGGTTCAGGCGGATGGCTGTCTTGTATTCGGTTTCGGCCTCTACAGATTTTCCCTTGCTCGACAACAGATTGCCAAGATTGATATAAGCTGAAACATAAGAGGGGTTGACTTTCAGACACTCCCGATAACCGCGCTCGGCCTGTTCGAGTAAACCGCGTTCATGATTCTGTAAGGCACTTTCAAAAATTTTGTCTGCACTGGGAATCGATGCCTGGGGTGGAACTGAAAAAAGTACACTACCGGCCAACGCGAAGGCTTTCAAGAACAAACGGTTTACTTTCGTCAGACGTACCGGGGCGAATATAGAGCAGATATTTTGCATTATTATCAATATCGATAGAAATTGGTTCGAGCTGGTGTATATTTTTTTCCCGTTCGTATTCGACGTTTCCTGACAGCTCTTCGGCTGAATATTTTTCGAGACGAATCACATAGCGACCCGGTTTCAATTGCAGACTATGCAACACCTTTTCTCCCTGGGTTGCAAACCGGGTTCGGCCAAGCTGTTCACTGTTCACAAAAATTTTATAATAAAACCTGCGGGTATCGGGGGGTAACTCGAGTCGTAAAAGAATATTGGCATTGCCCATTGCTTTTTGTTCGTCTTCATCAAACTCAACGGGAGGCAATAAAAGCCATTCATTTTGTTTAAAATCATAAACTGCGAGCTCACGGGAAATCTCACGATTGCGCAACAGCAGTAGATCGGCATCTTTTAGCAGCCAATAATTCATTGTATTGGGTTGCAGCTTTATGTTCGCACCCGGCGGAAATTTTGCCAGTTTTGTCATTTGAACAACAAAATCATGCTGTTTTTCGGCAATATACAGAGTCTGGTTAATATTCATAACAAAACTCCGGGGCTGCCAGAGAAACTCGTTGATGACAAAATCTTTTTTATTGCCCAGAAATAACAGGGATGGCTCTGCTTCACCCAGGTACAGAAACCAGTCTTTATTTTCGAGGGTGTACCATTCGAGCTGGGGAGGCTTACTCATTGAGTCAAAAGATTCTGCGTCTGAAAGAGCAAACAATCTCGGTTTATTGTCACAGATACTCGCCAGATAATACGATTCTTTTTGTGCTTCAACAAACTGTACTACTCCACGGTCACGACACTGTTTGTCAGATACCCGCACACCATCGGTGTCAGAAACCAGTATCTGGTCTTGAACCAGATAGCCTTGCATAGAGAATAAGGAAAGCCAGATAAATTTCAGAATGGGAATGAATTCCATTTAGCGTTCTTCAATTGAATAAGGTTTTGTATATTCCTGAATAATTTCTACAATAAATCTTTTCCAGGAATCCCGGTCATCCTGCTGAATAGGGATCGCACGAATACGGGGAATCACCTGTGTAGTTTTGAGTGTAGAATGCACAATTTCAAGCATGCGAATATAAGGGTCTGCTTTTGAAATCACATGAAAACCAGCCATTTCTTCCTGCACCTTATCGGCAGCCACAAAACCGATCAGAACCATGCGAGGAAAAAGTGCCTTGTTATACAGACCCAGTAACTCTTTAAAACTGTCTACCCGGTCGATGAATGCTTCATATGCCCCGCCCCCGATATTCATCACCTGGGTCACAATATCCATCGAGAATTGAATTCCCTGCGGGGAACTCATATCTGAAATAATAACAATACCTTCATCTGGTTGAAACGTCTTTATAGCCTGGTCTTGTCTAAAATGCCTTTTGAGCAGCATCACTTTAGAGAGATCAATATCTTCACCTTTTTTGACTATGATATTGCCGGAATTGTCGGCAATATTCTCTCTTGCGATGATAAACCGCCTTTTGCGAACATTGAGATTGATTGTTCTAAATGCCTTTACCTTTTCTTCAAGCTCTTTGAGGGTACTGTTGCCAATTTTGAGAACATTGCCAGAGCGTAAATTTTCAGGTGCTGCCATTCATTTTTCCTTCAATGCAGCCTAGCGGCCGAATTACAGGCTCTTCTTTGCAGCTGAAAAGTCAACCGTTTTGACCATGTTATACTGAGGCTTCGCGCTTCAAGTAAGTGAAACAAAGGGCAAACTCAGGTACCCCATAAATCATCATGATTTATGGGGAGTTATAGCAAGATTTTCAGGCAAACGGCAAAAACAGCATTTGCACCAGGGCAAATAGAAACACAAGTGTTGAACCGGCCGTGAATGAAAACTTAATCTTATCATCTTTCAAAACACTTGCCAGACCTGCAAAAAACAGAGAAATTGTGAAATACACTGTCAACAGGGTAAAGGAATCGCCGGTCATATTGGCTGTAATTCCTTCTTTCATTTTAGCCTGTGCTGCTTTTGTTAGTGCATCGCCTTTACTGCGCTTACCGGCCCGGTATGATTCATTGGCTAAAAAGGGCTGATAATCAATCTGCTTTTCAATTACTTCAATCTCATCGAGTAGTTTCGCTTGTGCTTCATCTGTAGTTTCTTCATCGTAAAAAGCTTCCCACTTCTCTTCAAGCTGAGACTCTAATTCAGCTATTTCTGCTTTTGACTTTCCCTCAAGCCGTTTCTCCAGATCGGTATCTGACCATTTGACTGCCCTTACCAGATCTTTTGCCATCATCTTGTCTACATCATCTGCGGTTCTGGGATTTTCTCTCAATGATTCCAGATAAATCATTGTATCAAATGATATATTCATAGAACCATTCAAATACTCACGGTTTGCGTCTCCGAATTTTATCACAGCTTCATTGTACGCTGTCAGGCAGTTGCCGCCCCAGAGGGATGACTGGTATGCCGCAAATGCTGCAGTCACAGTTCCGAGACCCAGAAGTACTGCTGCAATAATGTCAATCTTGCCTAGAACTTTACCGATGAAACCACCATCTTTTATCTCACTCATAAGAAAATCTCCTTTCAGATTCAAAATTTGGCCGGCGTAATCAAATTCTACAAAACGTCAAATGTTATTTAATTGCCGCAAGAATAATTCAAAAAAAGATCGTTGACTTTCGGTGCAAAACAAAAGCATCGTCCATTTATGACACTATTGTCATTATTAAATGTACGGGCGGAGGGCTAACATGGCAAAAGAATATTATACCGGGGAACAGTTAAATCATTTTCGATCAACGCAGCGTATGGCTTATGATTCAGTACGTGCAGCAGCATCCCGTCTAAAAGAAGGAATGACTGAACGAGAAGCAGCAGATTTAATCGACCAGGAAATCAAAAAGAGAGGGTGTGATCGTTATTTCCATGGACCGTTTGCATGGTTTGGTGAGCGTTCTGGCTTTTTAAATATTGAGCGTCCACTCGATTTTCGCAGTTTCCCGAGCAACCTGCTCCCTCCGCACTTTGGCACAGAATTTTTACCATCATCTGCCAGACTTGAGAAAGGAATGTGTGTCATTCTCGATGTAGCTCCGATTCAAAACAATGCATCGGCCGATGTCGGTTACGCTTTTGCGTTTGATGAGAATCCCGCTATTGAAAAAGCTCTCGATGATCTGGAAGTCTTTCGACCAATGATTCTCGATGGTATTCGAAAAGAAAAAACAATGGCAGAAATTTATCATCAGGTAGATGACACCTTGCATGAAATGGGATACCTGAGTTCCCACTCAAAATATCCTTTTGGTGTTTTGGGACACAAAGTGGGATTCATCAACACCCAGACATTTCCCAGAATTCCATTTATGAATTTTGAGCTCTCAACCTTTGCCTATATTTTAGGCCAGCAATATAAAGAGCTGGTTTCATTTGGTCATGACAAAACCCCTCTTTGGAGTGCAGACTCACGTGTGGCTGCTGAACCGGGCTTGTGGGCAGTTGAGCCTCATATTTGCACCAGCAGTTTCGGGGTAAAATGGGAAGAAATAATACACGTGACTGATAACAATGCTGAGTACATAGATAATGATCTGCCTCATGTAAATCGATGGGCAGAACGCCGAAGACAAACCGCTTGATGCGGATAACTTACATATTCTAGAAGGACAATACTAATGCAGAATATCGAAAACCAGAAACCAATAAAGAAACACCCGAATGCACCTGAGAATATCAAACCTCATCCCATCAATGTTAAATTCGATGACAGTCTGCCCCGACACTGGTTCGGCGGCAATGCGTTCATGACCCATATTCTGAATACATGGACAGTTATTTTTCCCGATGCTGAACGTTATTTTGTAAGATGGAGCAGGAAAGCCTTGCAATATGAAAATCTCGACCCGAAAATAAGAAAAGATATTCAGGGTTTTATCGGCCAGGAAACCCGGCACGCCAGCGAACATGAAAAGCTTTGGGAACTTTTACAGAAACAAGGGTATGACATCCGGCCTGTACTGGATTTTATTCATAAAGTCGGCTTTGATCTTATCGAAAATAATTTTCCCGACACCTGGAATCTGGCTGCAGTCGCCGGCTTTGAACATTTCACAGCGATGTTTGCCGAAATCTATTTTGAAAGTCCCGAACTCATGAATACCATGCACCCCGAAATGAAGCGACTATTTGAATGGCATGCTGCAGAAGAAGTCGAGCATAAAGCAGTGGCCTTTGACCAATTGCAGGCGGTCAATGACAGCTATCTACTGAGAATCTCAGTGATGAATTTAGCAGTGATTTTACTCTATGGTATTTCAGTAGCCAATACGCTGTATTTTATGCTGCAAGACAGATCAATTTTCAATATTAAAGAATGGGCTGGAATCTGGAACCTTTTTTTCGGCGAATACCAACTCGCACCACGCAGTGTTTCGAAGTTTATCGAATATTACCGTCCTGATTTTCATCCCTGGGAAATTCAGAACTATGCAGATGCAGTCAGGGTTTTTGAGAACTTTGATAATAATTATAGCATTGCACTGTCGGTGAATACTTGTTCCAATGGCCTGTAAATTAAGGCGACAGACTCATTGTTTTTTTACTTTACACAATATTAGTTATGAATTAAATGGTAAACATAATTTAACAAGGATTCCACATGCCCTCAAAAGACTCCAAAACAGACCCCAAGAAAAAGAACAACATACGTTCAATTGACAATGCGCGTAAAGCAGAGCCAAAAAAAGAATCGGCAAAAGAAAGTTCTAAATACCGCAATGTTTTAAAAATGCCTGAAACCCATTATCCCTTTGAGGCAGGCGGTGGTGATCTGGGAGAGCATCGTACAAAGAGTCCGCGTTTGAATACCGAGCTGGGTAAGTACAGCCTTACCGAAAAACAAGACAAGGTACTTACGTTCCTGCGGGAACATATAGAACAGGTCGGTTTTCCCCCTACCGTGCGCCAGATCGCCAACTACTTCAATATTTCAGCCAAAGCAGCTCATGACCATTTGCGATCGATTGCAAAAAAAGGCTATCTGCGTCTGTTCCCGGGGGCTGCCCGGGGCATGGAAGTTGTACGACAAGGCGATGAAGAAGAGTCTTCGTCAAGTATGGTTGCAGATGTTCTCAGTAATACTTCACTGATTCCTTTGGTTGGCTCGATTGCAGCCGGTACCCCTATTCTGGCCGAAGAGAATATAGACACACATCTGAGTTTTCCCAAAGCATTCATGCCGACTACCGGTACTATCTATGCACTCAAGGTAAAGGGCGACAGTATGGAAAATGCAGGAATTTTAGACGGAGACATTGCCGTAATGATGCAGGTCAATGATGCCCGAACCGAAGTGAAAAACGGTGATGTGGTTGCGGCCCTGATTGAAGGCGATGCAACCTTGAAAACTTTTCTTCGCAAAAAAAATTCCATTGAATTGGTTCCCGAGAATCCGCGCTATAAGCCAATTGTACTTACAGAACGCGATCATGCAATGATTGTCGGTAAACTGATCGGGGTGTATCGTAAATATAGCTGAGATACAAAGTGTGATATTTCGCCGCGTTAGTAAGAAAATCAAAAATTAACGTTTAACAATAGAATTAAAAATAATCAGAAGGTTTGATTCATTTATCTCGGCGACCTACGATTATGGCCAACAGGTTTGCTGATCAGTGAAAACTTTGACCCAATTTTTTTAACCGATATACTGTTTTTTTGGATATAAAATTCTTGCCTGTGAAAGTAATTGAACTTAATTAGTCTTTTACAATATGAAGATTTTGACTTTTCTGATGTATTCAGTCTTTCTTGCGTTTACCTCGATAGAAATATTTGCCTGGGGTGGTCGCGGCCACTTTACAATCTGTGCCAGCGCAGTCCATTTAGTGCAGGAACCAAAACTGAAAAGTTATCTGATCGACAAAGAGCATATGATGGGACATCTATGCAATATTCCAGATACATTATGGCGGGCATTACCTCGAGAGGTTACAATTGTTGGCAATTCAACCCATTATTTTGATCCCGATCTTGTTGAATCATCCCTGCTCGATATTCCTGAGGAATATAAAAATGTAGTACAGAAATACGCAGGAAAAAAAACCAAGGTACCAAACTCAGCTGGTCGCACTAGCCAGTATGAAAACCATCTACTTGAAAACATTCCCCGCCAGCTAGGCTCCCTGTGGTGGCGTGCAGACCAGTTTCATCGTTTGGCGATTCTGGCTGGTAAACAGGTAGATTTGGAGTTCAGAAAACTGACCGGTGTCAAACCCGACCAGCTGGAATCTTCAGACCAACATCCGTATAATATTGCTGCCCATGAATTTCTACTCAATCTGGGCCTCATGGGCCATTTTGTCGGGGATGTCAGTGTACCTTTTCACAATACTTTTGATTATAATGGGTGGTATACCGGCCAGGGCGATATACATCTTTTTTATGAAGATAAGATCGTTGCTTATCTGCCACCTGCATTGCAGTCACTTGTGCTGCATCAGGTAAAAAAGATTCCCGAAAAAATTTTAAGAAATATTGTTCAATCGGGCAGCATTGTTACTATGATGCGAACTCTTGCTCTGTACTCCCTTCAGGAACTATCAACCGTTAGAGAGCTGGATACTCCCGTGCGCCCCTCTCAAATTACCAAAGACGGTTTGAAGATACCAGCGGTGAGAAAACCGGCAGCAAATGAGGCGAAAAAATTTGAACAACTGATATTACGTCAAATGGCCCGTTCTGCTTTTGCACTGGCGCGAATGTGGGACGTTGCTTATATTCGCTCAGGTCGGCCAGATTTATCTCTGGCTCAAAACTACCGTTTTCCACATACTCCGAAGTTCGTCTGGCCAGATTACTTAAAATGAATCGCCGGGAATTCGAACAGTGCCTTCCATTAAAACTCGGGCACTTCGACTCATGATAACTTTACTCACTGTCCACTCACCATTGATTTCTTTAGCCTCTGCCCCTACTTTCAATGTTCCCGACGGATGACCAAATGTTACCGAATTTGCATCTTTAGCTCCGGCAGCTAAATTCACTAAGGTTCCGGGCACAGCTGAGGCAGCAGCAATCGCAACTGCAGCCGTACCCATCATGGCATGGTGTAATTTACCCATCGACATTGCGCGCACATTCAAATCAATCTCGGAAGCTTTGATTTCTTTTCCGCTCGATGCAGAGTAATCTGCAGCTTTAGAAACAAAAGCAACCTTGGGAGTATGTGCCCTGCTTGCTGCTTCATCAACCGTTTTAATAAGTCCCATCTTGACAGCCCCATGTGCACGAATTGTCTCGAACATCTGCAATGCGTTCGCATCAGAATTTATTTTTTCCTGCAATTCTGTACCTGTGTAGCCAATAGCTGCGGCATCTATAAAAATTGTCGGAATACCTGCATTGATCATGGTTGCCTTCAATACCCCAACCCCGGGTACATCTAAATCATCTACTAAATTTCCCGTAGGGAACATAGAACCCTCGCCGTCGGCCGGGTCAACAAACTCGATGATGACCTCTGCAGCCGGGAACGTCACTCCGTCTAATTCGAAATCACCGGTTTCCTGAACCTCACCATTCGTGATGGGTACCCGTGCAATAATTGTCTTCTCAATATTGGCCTGCCAGATTCGAATTTCTGCCTCGCCATTTTGAGGAATGCGGCTTTTATCGACAATTCCCGATGTAATCGCAAATGCGCCAACTGCGGCTGTCAGGTTTCCGCAATTTCCGCTCCAGTCGACAAATGGTTTGTCAATCGAAACCTGGCCGAACAGATAATCTACATCATGATCGGGCTTGGAACTCTTCGAAAGCAAAACAGTTTTGCTGGTACTCGAAGTGGCCCCGCCCATACCATCGGTCTGCTTTCCATACGGGTCGGGAGAACCAATTACCCTGAGAAGCAGCTTATCCCGGGCTTCTCCCGGTTTTTGTGCAACAGAAGGCAAATCGGCAATATTAAAGAAGACACCCTTACTGGTACCCCCGCGCATATAGGTCGCAGGGATTTTAATTTGTGGAACTTTAGACATTGATCACCTCTTCATTTTCTCAACTGGCTGCAGACGTTTCCAGAAAATCCTGGGCAAATCTCTGCAAGATGCCGCCCGCTTCATAAACGGAAACTTCGTCGGCAGTATCCAGGCGGCATTTGACCGGAACGTCTACCCGTTCGCCATTCTTACGGTGAATGACCAGGGTCAAGGTGGCACCGGGTGCGATTTTTCCTTCTACATCATACGTCTCAGTACCATCGATTTTGAGTGTATTACGGTTTACCCCTTCTAAAAATTCTAGCGGTAGAACCCCCATACCCAAAAGGTTTGTACGATGAATTCGTTCAAAGCCTTCAGCGGCAATCACTTCTACCCCTGCCAAGCGTACACCTTTAGCCGCCCAGTCACGCGACGAGCCCTGACCGTAATCTGCACCGGCGATAATGATCAAGGGCTGCTTTCTTTCCATATAGGTTTCAATAGCTTCCCACATGCGGATTTCTTTACCTTCAGGTTCTAAGCGTGCTAATGAACCCTGCTTTACTTTTCCGTTTTCATCTTTGACCATTTCATTGAGCAGTTTCGGATTTGCAAAAGTTGCCCGTTGTGCAGTCAAGTGATCGCCACGATGAGTTGCATAAGAATTGAAATCTTCTTCGGGTAAGCCCATTTTTGCCAGATATTCACCAGCTGCACTGCTTGCCAGAATTGCATTTGAAGGAGACAAATGGTCAGTTGTAATGTTGTCACCCAGCACCGCCAACGGTCGCATACCCTTCATTGTACGTTCAGCGGCAAGCGCTCCTTCCCAGTACGGGGGCCGGCGAATGTATGTACTCTTAGGTCGCCACTCATACAAGGGACTGATATCCTTACCGAAGCTCGACCCACTCGCGAACATTGGGTCATAGACAGCACGGAACATATCTGGCTTTACACTTTCACGTACAATCTTATCGATTTCGGCATCATCAGGCCAGATGTCTTTCAGCATCACCGGCTTACCCTCGGTATCATGTCCCAGAATATCTTTTTCAATATCAAAGCGGATGGATCCCGCGATGGCATAGGCAATCACCAATGGCGGGGACGCCAGAAATGCCTGTTTGGCATAAGGATGAATTCTGCCATCAAAATTTCTATTGCCTGACAATACTGCTGTGGCGTATAAATCCCGGTCGATTACTTCTTTTTGAATTTTCGGGTCAAGCGCCCCGCTCATGCCATTGCAGGTAGTACAGGCAAAGCCGACTATTCCGAAACCAAGCTTTTCAAGCTCTGGGAGCAGTTTTGACTCTTCAAGATACAGTTTTACCGCTTTAGAGCCGGGTGCAAGCGACGACTTTACCCAGGGTTTACGCAACAGCCCTTTTGCATTGGCATTTCGTGCCAGCAGACCAGCGGCAATCACATTGCGCGGATTACTGGTATTGGTACAGCTGGTAATTGCAGCAATAATCACTGCACCGTCTGGCATTTCACCTTCTTTTTCTTCATACTTGCCAGAGATTCCCTTTGCTGCCAAATCACTGGTCGATACTCGCTTATGCGGATTCGAAGGGCCGGCAATCGTTCTGACCACACTCGAAAGATCAAATTTCAAAACACGCTCATATTCAGCTTTCTTGAGAGAATCTGCCCACAGGCCTGCCTGTTTCGCATAGGTTTCTACCAGTTTTACCTGTTCATCTTCCCGGCCCGTTAATTTCAGGTATTCAATGGTCTGCTCATCGATATAGAACATCGCTGCAGTGGCCCCGTACTCGGGAGTCATATTTGAAATCGTTGCGCGGTCACCTAATGTTAAATGAGGTACTCCGTCGCCATAAAACTCCAGATAACTCGAAACAACTTTTGAATTGCGTAAAAACTCAGTTAAGGCTAAAACGATATCGGTTGCCGTTATACCAGGCGCAGGTTTTCCGTTCAATTCAACCCCGATAATATCCGGCAAGCGCATATAAGAGGGACGGCCCAGCATTACATTCTCTGCTTCTAAGCCACCTACCCCGATTGCAATGACCCCCAGGGCATCGACATGCGGGGTGTGGCTGTCAGTACCTACCAGAGTATCAGGAAATGCAACCCCATCCTGGCTGTGTACTACCGGGGACATTTTTTCAAGATTAATCTGGTGCATGATGCCGTTACCCGGTTGAATGACATCGACATTCTTAAATGCTTTTTTAGTCCAGTTGATAAAATGAAACCGATCTTCATTGCGACGATCTTCAATGGCACGATTCTTATCAAATGCTTCTTTATCGAAGCCACCGTGTTCAACAGCAAGTGAATGGTCTACAATCAACTGGGTCGGAACTACGGGATTCACCTGAGAGGGATCGCCGCCCATATCTGCAATCGCATCGCGCAGACCGGCTAGGTCAACTAAGGCTGTCTGGCCTAAAATATCGTGACAAACTACCCGGGCCGGGTACCAGGGAAAATCGAGTTCACGCTTTCTCTCGATGATCTGTTTTAGTGAATCTGTTAGAACTTCCGGATTGCACCGGCGTACAAGGTTCTCTGCCAGCACACGGGAAGTATAGGGCAATTTTGCATACGCGTCAGCCTCAATTTCATTGACTGCGGTTTCTGTGTCAAAGTAGTCCAGACTGGTGCCGGGCAATGGTTTTCTGTATTTCTTATTCATGGTTTTTCTCTCCTATTGTTTTTTTTAAGATGTATACTATCGTTTTCTCTATCGAGCAGAGTTTTTTGCAGATTATTTCTGGTATAGATCAAATGACGTCGCATGAGAATTTCTGCAAGTTCGCCATCCCGGTTTGAAATGGCACGTACGATATGGGCGTGTTCATCAAACGCTGTTGTCACCCTGGGTCCTGCCATGCCCAGCTGAACGCGGTACATTCGTATAAGATGATAAATACCGTCTTTGAGCAGTGAGATCAAAAAGCTGTTTTTACTGCCCTGCATGATACGAAAATGAAAGTCGAGATCGCCTGCTTCCTGATAATATGTATGGCCACCCTTTACTTTTTGAAAATGGTTTTCGAGCAACCGGTTTAATTCATGAATTTCCTGATCGCTCATATTTTCGGCAGAAAGTCTGGCGGCCATACCTTCTAGAGACTCTCTTACCTGGTACAATCGAGACAAACCTTCGGGTGTGAGCTCTACCACTCGCGCCCCTACATTTGCTTTTCTCTCAATCAAATAGCAAGATTCAAGGCGGTTGATCGATTCGCGGATGACCGCCCTCGAGACCCCATAGCGAACTGCAAGCTCGGTTTCACTTAATTTTTTGCCAGCCGGAATGACCCCTTCAACGATATCATTGCGAAACTGTACGAACGTTTTTTCAGATACAGTCACAGGATTCGCAGAACTAAGATTATTGGAGGCCTCAGCAATCATATAGATTGTCGACAATATGCATCATTACAGACAGATCGTCAAGTAATTTAGTGATTATTGTCGACAATCTATGGCTTTTGAGTTCAATGAAATAGATAATACAGATAAAAATTGGTTTTACAAACGATAAGCGGAATGCAGCCTGCAGCATGAAGAAATTGTTTTTATCAATGGTATTTCTGGTTACGGGCAATCTTTTTGCCGAGTATGGCAATGCAATTGTAGATGCTGTCATTATCAATGATATAGACAGGGTAAAGTATTTGATCGGCAGGGGTTCAAACCCCGGAGAAACAGTGCGAGACAACTTTGTGGCCCTTCATTTTGCAGCAGCCCAGGGAAGTGAAGAGCTGGTAAAAATACTGCTGGCGGCCAAAGTCAAAGTGGAACCACGTAATGTAAGGGGGTATACCCCGTTCTCGCTGGCTGTCGAAAAAAACCATATTCCGGTTCTGAAACTGCTTCTCAAGGCGGGGGCCGATATCAATGTCAAAGATGACCGTGGTTATAATGCAGTCATGCAGGCAGCCAGTATGGGAAATGTAAAATTGCTCGAATTTATTGTCGATGAAGACGGGGATGTCAATGCGCGCAATAATGATGGTTTGACATCTTTAATCATAGCTGCCGGTTTCGGTCACAAACAGGTGGTTGAGTACCTGCTCGACGAAGGGGCAAAAATAGATGCGTCAGATTATAACGGAGACACAGCGCTAATGTATGCGGCAGCACAGGGCCAAACCGAAGTTGTCAAATTGCTGATCAAAGAAGATGCGAATCTGAATTTGAAAAATAAAAAGGGAAAATCTGCCCTGGCATTTGCCAGAGAAAAAAATCATACCGAGGTAATCAAAGTTCTGGCAGCAGCTGGGGCAAAATAAACCCAGATTTTTATTACTCGTCGTAGAACTCGATTACATCTGCGCG
>JAGRNJ010000009.1:81541-83292 GCA_020440825.1 Leptospiraceae bacterium
ATCAAAGTTCTGGCAGCAGCTGGGGCAAAATAAACCCAGATTTTTATTACTCGTCGTAGAACTCGATTACATCTGCGCGAACAGTAACAGTCTGTGTCGCATAAAAACCAAACCAGTTGGCAGCGGTAATGTCATTGGTAATGTTGATCAATGAGTAACTGTTTTCTTTAGCGGCTCCATTTTTTGCCTCGAAATTTTTCCAGAGATTATCGAGAGCCGCCTTTTGCAGGTCTCTCTCGCCTGTAATCTGGGCAACTCCCAGAGTTGTGGCCGATGCTCCCATAGGCAGAGCAAATCCCAGTAAAACTCCCATCGTTGCCTCACCACTCACCCCGGTCTCTACTATCGAAAAATTGTTCTCACTGAGTTCAACGGTAGTCAAAGATGTGGGACGTGCAATGCCTGAGCTGATACAGTTTGCAACACTCATCAATATTGCTATTAGGCCTATCACTGAATATTTCATGGTCGATAATTCCAGCTCTCCATAGATTGCAAAGAATTTTTATTGAGAACTGACTTAATCATTATTTTTTAAAAAGTGAACAACTTCTTTCTCTTCCCAGAACCCGGCCTTCTTATGAAATTTCCGGGAGCTATCCGGTTGGTGATTGCGATGCTCTCTCGACGTAATCACTTCGTATTGAAAAGATAGCAAAACCTGACAGTACGTCTGTGAATTTTCTCGCAATAAATACTAAGGAATCTCTGAAAAACTCAACGTTTTGAAGATATTCCTGAAGACATGAATGTTTTCCCGCGCGTTTAGAGCGAAGTTGCCTCTGGAAAAGAGTTTGGAGGGACTTTTTCAGAGGTTCCCTAACTATTTCTCTTTTTCAAGAGTTTCTCGCAAAATACTTCTCAATTCTGATTTTATACAATCAGCACAAAGTACATATCCCATCGACACCAGATCTTCAAAATCTTCATCTTTGAAGACAGTTATTTGAAAATCTAACATTTTTTTAATCTGATTGTCTCTAGCATCTTTCGCTGTTCTTCACAGCTTAAACGAAGCTGCCGTGCTCGGCGCCATGCTTTGTCGCACCCCGAATACAGAGTCGATCTCGCCGTTTCGCGGCGTCAAGCAAAATGAATAGAAACAGCTCATCTTCGCTTGGATTGTCACTGAGGGTGAGACCGAACCAATGGGAATGAGCGTCTGAACCTCAGTTCTACGCAGTAGCATCTAATTAATAAGTGACTCTGCTGGAATATTTAATTTCTTACTGATCCCTCTGATCATTTTTACAGTTAAATTTCTTTTTCTGTGTAAAACCTCTGAAACTCTATTGGTTCCGCCAAAAACATCTGATACATCAGAATTTTTATAACCGTATTGCTCCATTCTGAATTTAATCGCTTCAACCGGATCCGGTGGAAGAATTTCATAGTTTTTATTCTCGTATTCATCAATAAGAATTGACAGAACTTCGAGTTCATTTTTTGACTCAATATTATCTTGATCCCATAATTCTTCAATTCTTGATATTGCTTTTCTGTAATCAGATTTGGTTTTAATTGGGGCAATCATTTTATATTTTCTCCGGATTTACTTTATCATATTGTTTATGTGTTCCTATAAATCGAATAAAGACAATTTTAATTTCATATTTAATTGCTACTATTAATCTATATTTATTACCAGCTATGTTGAACACAACACGCTCATTTGTAATAATACTGGCATTTCTATATTTCTCATTTACTTCTGCAGAATTTTTCCAGTTTATCGACTTCACCTCATGAAA